>JBPOJO010000622.1:0-2139 GCA_052033485.1 Bacteroidota bacterium
GCGTCATGATTGGCGGCAGTTTCATCAATTCAAGCGTTTCGTACCTCGCTCCCGGCACAAGCACTTACACTGCACAAGCAGAATCGCCTGTCGGAACTCCTTTCTTTTTTTACGGCACATATTCCATCAACGAAAAAATGAAAGCCGGTATAGGTGTTTTTACGCCTTTCGGTTCAAGCGTAAAATGGGGCGACGAGTGGACAGGGCGTTACGCGCTTACGCAACTTTCTTTGCGCGCAATCTACGTTCAACCGACTTTCAGCTACAAAATTAACGACAAATTGAGCGTCGGTCTTGGAGTGGATATTGCTTTCGGTGCAGTAGGTTTGCAAAAAGATATTCCTTTGGCATTTCAAGGCACAGGCGAATCGGGAAAAGCTGAATTGAGCGGAAACACTAAAACGGCTTTCGGCTACAATCTCGGTGTTTATTATAAGGCTACGGATAAAATTTCAGTCGGTTTGAATTACCGTTCGCGCGTGAATTTGAGCGTTGAAGGCGGCGATGCTAAATTTACCGTTCCTTCTCCGCTTGCGGCAAGTTTTCCGCAAACAAAATTCGATGCTACTCTTCCGATGCCTTCTGTTACGACTTTGGGCGTAGGCATAAAACCGAACGAAAAATTAACCGTTGCGGTTGATGTCAGCTATGTCGGTTGGTCGGCTTATGAAAGTTTAAAATTTGAATACGAAGCACCTGTTGCGGGCAGCAATGTAACCGAATCGCAACGAAAATATGAAAATTCAATGATTTTCAAAATCGGCGGTCAATACGCCGTTACCGAATCTTTCAAAGCACGCGCGGGATTTTATTTTGACCAAACACCCGTTCAAGACGGCTATATGACCCCTGAAACGCCCGATTCAAACGCTTTCGGCTACACGCTCGGCGCGGGCTACAAAACAGGCGCGTTTGAAGTAGATTTGTCTTTGCTCATCATTGACAAAGCAAAACGCACCAATGAGGCAGCACCTGACGCAAACACGCTCAGCGGCACGTACAAAGCGGGAGCTTTCATTCCCGGCATCTCTTTTTCTTATGAATTTTAATCAAAAAAATTGAATTGCCATGTTTTACAACAACAAATTTTTATCAAAAGCAGCTTTTGTTGCTGCCATTGTACTCTCGACGGCAGCTTGTAAAGCTAAACTCGACCCGCCGACTCCCTCCACAGGCTCGGCTGATTTTTCAAAATACGTCGCGCTCGTCAACTCCTTAACGGCAGGTTATGCTGACGGCGCGCTTTATCGCGAAGGGCAAATCGCTTCTTATCCGAACATGATTGCTGAGCAATTAAAAGCGGTAGGCGGCGGTGAATTCAAATTGCCTTTGATGGACGACGGTGCGGGCAATAACGGCGCGGGCGGTCCTCGTTTGGTGCTTGTCAAAGCGGGCACTTCTGTTGCACCTGCCCCTGATTCTCGCGGTGCAACAAAATTCAATTACATCGGCAGCTCAGGACCTTACGGAAATATGGGCGTGCCGGGTGCAAAATCTTTTCATCTCTTGGCAAATGCTTACGGTGATGCGACGGCAGGAAATCCGTTTTATGCGCGTATGAGTGCTAAACCGGGCGAAACAAACATTGTTGACGAAGCGGCAGCACAACAACCGACTTTCTTTTCTTTGTGGATAGGCAATAACGACGTGCTTGGTTATGCGACAAGCGGCGGCGAAGGCGGCGGCAACACAGTTACGCCTTCTGCTCTTTTTAACGGCGCGATTGACGGTATTGTCGCAAAAATGAAAGCATCGGGCAAAACGCCGAAAGGGGTTATTGTTACTTTGCCTGACCTTTTGAAAATTCCTTATTTCACAACTGTTCCTTACAATGCCTTTTCGCTCGACGAAACGAAAGCAGCCCTTGTGAATGGCGGTATCAAACAAAAAGTTTCGCAGATTGCCCTTCCGAAAGTTGAAGCGCAAGTAAAAGCAGGCGTAAAAGCTAAATTGATGGCACAAGGCATGGACGATGCGACTGCCGAAGCAACCGCAACCGGTTTTATGGCTTCAGCGGAAGGAAAAGCATTGGTTGAAAGTGAATTAAACAAACTTTTGGCAACGATTCCGCAAGTGAAAGCAGGTGCAAATCCGTTCTTTATTGCTGACGACAAAGCAATGCCTTTTGGCTTCCGTCAA
>JBPOJO010000131.1:0-4658 GCA_052033485.1 Bacteroidota bacterium
TAAATTTTCTATCAAGTTGCTTTTTTCTAAAAGTTCCGTAACTTTGGCTTCGATGGACTTGTTCATCACTAAGGTTGGTTTTGCGTTCCGGAAAATACAAAATTCAAACTTTTTTTTGTTTTCAAAAAATCATCGGGTAGAGTAATTTTTGACTAAAATTGATGCTTGAGACCGGGTTTGTTTTGTACTTTTTTATTTACATTTGCGAACAGACTTATGCTGATAAATTTTTTATGCCTTTGATGCAGGCTTTGTGAAACAATAATCCCATGAAAAACAGCCTCAAATTTGCTTTTTTGATTGTTCTCTTGCCTTTTTTTTCTCATGCTCAACATGTTAAATTCAGCCGAGCAGACAGCCTCCGCGGAGCGTTGCGGCACGAAAGGACATCCTTTGACGTTAAATTTTATGACTTAAATATTGAAGTTTTTCCCGCTAAAAAGCTTATTCAGGCGCGTTCAGGCGTGTTTTTTTGTGCAACAACCGAAACTGAAAAAATTCAATTGGATTTGTTTCGCAACTTGGATATAAAAAAAATTACAGGACAGGGAAAAAACTTAACTTTTAAACGTGAATTTGATGCCGTTTTTATCACTTTGCCCCAAAAATTACAAAAAGATGATACCATGAGCGTTTTTGTCGAATTCGAAGGCAAGCCGAAAGCAGCGGTTAATCCCCCTTGGGACGGTGGTTTTTCTTGGGAAAAAGATGCGAAAGGACGCGATTGGATTGGTGTTTCGTGTGAGGGTTTAGGCGCAAGTGTTTGGTGGGCAAATAAAGACCATTTGTCAGACGAGCCGGACAGCATGAGAATTGTTTGTACTGTGCCGGAGGGTTTGTTGTGTGTAGCAAACGGAAATTTGAGAAGTGAAAAAAAATCTGACGGCAAAGCGAGTTTTGAATGGTTTATCAGCTATCCGATAAATAACTACAACGTAACGTTGAACATTGCCCATTATGCCCATTTTTCAGATATTTACACCTCCCCGAAGTACGGAAAACTTGCACTTGATTATTATGTCTTGGATTATCAACTCTCCAAAGCGAAAAAACATTTTGAGCAAGTCAAACCCATGCTTGCTTGTTATGAAAAATATTTCGGGCAATACCCATTTTGGAATGACGGTTTCGCGCTTGTCGAAACTTTCTATTGGGGCATGGAGCATCAAAGTGCCATTGCATACGGCAATAACTATCGAAATTTACCGCTGTATAATTTTGACTATATTATTATACATGAAAGCGGACATGAATATTTCGGCAACAGCATCAGCGTTAAAGACCATGCCGATATGTGGATTCACGAGGCTTTTACCACATACGCGGAAGCGGTTTATGTAGAGGAATTGCAGGGGAAAACAAAAGCGCAAGAATATTTGCAGGGGCACAAAATGAAAATTGCTAATTCATCGCCGATTCAGGGCGTAAGAGATGTTAATTTTAAGCATTGGAATGATTCCGATATGTATTTCAAAGGAGCTTGGATGTTGCACGGCTTGCGAAATTTATGCAATAATGACAGCCTTTTTTATGCGACATTATTAGATTTTTGTCAAAAATTTTATCATAAAAATACAAACTCGGAAGAGGTTCGCGACTTTTTTTCAAAAAGCCTCAAAATGAATTTAGAACCGTATTTTGCAAGCTACTTGGAGCAAGCAAAACCGCCTCTGTTGCGTTATTTTGTCGAAAAAGGCATGAAAAAAAGTCAATTGACTTGCTATTTTGAGAATGTTAAAGACGGTTTTGTTTTGCCTTTGATTTTTTATGATGAAAAAAATAATCGAATAAAATTGGAGATTTCAAATAAAAAACAAACTTTTGAACTTTCCGAGACTTTCGGTACGCCGCTTGTCAGCGGTGAAGAATTTTATTTTTGGGCACAAAAAAATCCTTAATCTTGTATATTAAAAAAAAATACGTAACTATTTAGCCGGTTTGCCCAAGTATGCAGCGCGAGCTTTAGCCGGCGACCTTACACTCGCTTGTTGCAGGACATCTTCTTCCTTACATTCACAAGCTAAAGCTCGCGGTACACTCCGGCTAAACAGTTACAAAAATACACTGAATTGACCTAAAAAATGATGAAAAAACAGCTTTTCGACCTCAAACTTGCCGTCATCGGTTTAGGCTATGTCGGTTTGCCGCTTGCCGTTGAATTCGGAAAAAAATTCAGCGTAACGGGCTATGACAAAAACGCGATGCGCATCGAAGAATTATCAAAAGGCTTCGACCGGACTTGCGAAATCACGCAGGAAGAACTTACTCGCGCGGAAAAATTAATTCTCACGGCAAATCCCGACGAACTTCGCGACACCGATATTTTTATCGTAACCGTTCCGACCCCTGTCAATGAGCATAAATATCCCGATTTGCGCCCGCTTTTCTCTGCCTCCGCGCTTATCGGAAAATATCTAAAAAAAGGGAGTATAGTTGTTTATGAATCAACTGTTTATCCCGGTTGCACGGAAGAAGATTGCGTGCCTGTTTTGGAGGCTGAGAGCAACCTAAAATTTAATATAGATTTCTTTTGCGGCTATTCACCTGAAAGAATAAATCCGGGGGACAAAGAACACACATTGACCAAAATTCGAAAAGTGGTGAGCGGAAGCACTGCCGAAACAGCGGAAACGCTTGTCGAACTTTACGCAGCGATTATTGAGGCGGGTATTTTTCGCGCGTCGAGTATCAAAGTTGCGGAAGCGTCGAAGGTAATTGAAAATACGCAGCGCGATTTAAACATTGCTTTTGTCAATGAGCTTGCTTTAATTTTTGAGCGCATGAGCATTGACACGACAGAAGTGTTGACGGCGGCGGGTACAAAATGGAATTTTTTGCCTTTCCGTCCCGGATTAGTCGGCGGTCATTGCATCGGTGTTGACCCGTATTACCTCACGCACAAAGCCGAAAGTTTGGGCTATCACCCGCAGGTTATTTTGGCAGGCAGAAGAATCAACGACAACATGGGTGCGTTTATCGCCTCAAAGGTTGTTAAATTAATGATTAATAAAGGAATTTTTATTAAAGATGCTCCTGTTTTAGTCTTAGGAATTACTTTCAAAGAAAATTGCCCCGACATACGCAATTCGCGCGTGATTGATGTAGTGCGTGAGATGTCAGAATTCGGAGCGATTGTAGATGTGTATGACCCGAGAGCAGAAAAAACGGAAGTTTTTGAAGAATACGGTATTACTTTGACGGAAAACATTGCTAAAAAATATCGGGCGATTATTCTTGCTGTCGGACATTCCGAATTTAGAAATTTTGATATTTCTCCATATTTGCTCGATAATTCAGTCGTTTATGATGTTAAAAGTTTTTGGGAACGCGGTAAAGTTGATGCGCGGTTGTAAAAAAAAAGAGGCTGTTTCGGCAGCCTCTTTTTTTTATTTTAGTGTTCCCAAAGGTTTGTTTCATATTCAACTAACCAATGAGCATATCTTTGCGATTCGACCAATGAACGTTTATCATCTTTATAAATATCCACAATCATTTGGTCTTGACCGTTTGAATACTTGACAAGTTTAGAAGAGAAAAGTCTTAAATCGAAAGCGTCGGCATAGTTGACGTGTGTGCGTTCGTTGTGTTCGTTGTACCATACCGCTTCGGAGTTATCTTTGAAAACGTTGCCGACCAATTCTTTGTAAGAAAATGTAGCAAGCGGTTTTTCAACGCCTGTCGGGTTCATTTTCGCAGGGATAAAAAACTCAATAGACTGAATGTCGTGTTTCATTCTTGAGTGTTTTTTATCAAAAATCAAATCTTCTTTGAGTTGCATAACGTTCAACTGATAGGGGAAAAACTCCGCCGCTGCTGCCGCTCCGCCTGTTCCGCCGGCGAAATCGCCCTCAGTACCCCAATCATCTCCGCCGCCTGCATCATCGCTAAAGCCCAATGCCAATTCTTCTTCCGACAAGCCCGCATCTTCTGAAGGAATTTTCATTCTCTCCAAAAATTCTTCGAGCGTCATGCGCGTGCGCAAGGAATCATTCATGTAAGGACGAATAAGACCAAGTTTTGTGCTTTCAATCAAAAGTTTGGTTATCTCACGATTTTTAGCGAAAAACGGTTTGTTTTGTTTTTCGTTCAACATCACGCGGAGCCACAAAGTTTTGCGGTACATGATGTGCGAGTCGTGTGTCGGGCGCAAGGAATTATGATTGTAACCGTCACTTGCATATTCCATTCCGAATTCTTGTGCATGCGCTGTTGAGAGCGAAAAAGCTCCGACGATAAAAGCAGATGCGAGTAATTTAGCGAATTTCATAGAGCTTATATTTTTGAGTTGCCGTTTCGATTTCGATTGTGAAAGAATAACGGCATATTTTGCATAAAATTGTGCCGAGAGAAATCTTTTTTTTTGAAAAATCAAGATTTTTTTTCGAGAACCGCCATCATTTCTCCGGAAAACTTAACGGCAAAACTTTTTTTGGCAAAGGCGGTAATTGTTTTAAACAGTTCGATAGCGGAATTTTCCTTTTCGCGCATAAGTGCTTCCTGCTCGTCCGTTTCGTCTTCATAACCGCACAAATGCAAAACGCCGTGCGACAAAACGCGCAACAACTCGTCTTCAAAAGGCAAATTTAACTCTTTGGCATTTTCATACACGCGCGGAATGCTGATAAAAATATCCCCTTCTATTTCATCTTTATCTTCAC
>JBPOJO010000779.1:0-6433 GCA_052033485.1 Bacteroidota bacterium
TGGGCAAAAGCGACATGGTTATCAACGTGAAAGGCAAAGAATATCTTTTTGAAACTAAAAATTATTCGGGTGAATCTCAGTTTAATAACGGCAAAAAACAGCTCGCTTATTATGCCAAATCTGCCGGTCATAAAAAGGCGTATTATGTCGTTTTTTGTCCCTCCGATGCGCAATATCGCGAAAGTGTGAAGGATAAACCCGAAACAATTGAGGGCGTGAAAATTCTTACTTACCTCATTCATTACGACACTAAAGCTGTTTGGAAGCATTATAATGAGGATGATGAATGAGGGGTTTTCTCCAACTGTTTTTGATACACAGCCTTAGGGACTTTGCGCCCTCTATCGTGAAAACACAAGTCTCGGTGAGCGACTTTATGCTACACGTTCTCAGCTTAAAATCTGCGCTGCAACGATACTTTTTTAAACCAAAAAAAGCATCTTTAAAAAAAAATTCTTTTCTTTGCAGTAAAAAAAGAGGCTTTCGAAATTATTCTACTAATTGACAACAAAAGAATGTTCGAATTGCCTTAATTGATGCCGAAAGCAATGAAAAAAAATTATACATTCAGCGAAAAAAAGGATACCCGCTCCGGATTCGGAGTAGGATTGCTCGAAGCGGGTAAAATTAATCCCGATGTTGTCGCTCTTTGCGCCGACTTAACAGGCTCTCTGAAAATGGACGCTTTTCAAAAAGCTTTTCCCGACCGTTTTTTTCAAACCGGTATTGCCGAAGCGAACATGATTGGCGTTGCGGCAGGAATGGCGCTCAGCGGGAAAGTCCCCTATACGGGCACTTTTGCCAATTTTTCGACCGGAAGGGTCTATGACCAAATTCGCCAAAGTGTCGCTTATTCTCACACAAACGTTAAAATTTGTGCATCTCATGCCGGTTTGACACTCGGAGAAGACGGCGCAACGCATCAAATTCTCGAAGACATCGGTTTGATGCAAATGTTGCCCGGCATGACCGTCATTAACCCCTGCGACTTTAATCAAACGAAAGCCGCAACAATGGCGATTGCCGACTTTGACGGACCCGTTTATTTGCGTTTCGGAAGACCTTCCGTGCCGGTTTTTATTCCCGAAAATGAAAAATTTATTATCGGAAAAGCCTTAAGATTGCAGGAAGGAAAGGACGTTACAATTTTGGCGACCGGACATTTGGTTTGGGAGGCACTCCTTGCCGAACAAAAATTGCGCGAACTCGGTATTGATGCCGAAGTGATTAATATTCACACCATTAAACCGCTCGACGAAGAAGCCATTTTGACCTCCGCAGCCAAAACGCGATGCATCGTAACCGCGGAAGAGCATCAAATTATCGGCGGATTAGGCAGTGTTGTCGCACAATTGCTTGCCCGTCAAATGCCACTTCCGATAGAATTTGTCGGTGTAAATGATTCTTTCGGCGAAAGCGGAACGCCCGATGCGCTGATGAAAAAATACGGTTTAAAAGCCGAAAATATCGTTGAGGCGGTTCAAAAAGTTTTGTCAAGAAAATAATATTTGCCATGCTCAGTGCTTTTCCGCTTGTGTCGCTCAAAGATGCGCAAATTGCGCACGGCGATAAAATTGTTTTTGAAAAGGTAAATTTAGACATTCGTAAAGGTGAATTTCTTTACCTCATCGGAAAAACCGGCAGCGGAAAATCCTCTCTTTTGCGCACGCTTTATGCCGATTTGCCGCTTAAAAAAGGTTTTGCCAATGTCGCAGGCTACGATGTCGGAAACATCACTCCGACTTTGGTTCCGTTTTTGAGGCGGGAAATCGGCATTATTTTTCAAGATTTTCAGCTCTTTTCTGACCGAAATGTTTTTGACAATTTAGCTTTTGTTTTGAAAGCAACCGGAAAAAAAGACAAAAAATCAATTGCCGAACGCATTAATGTCGTACTCGATATGACCGGAATGTCCTCCGCAATCTATAAAATGCCCTACAACCTTTCGGGCGGAGAGCAGCAAAGGATTGCGATAGCAAGGGCTTTGCTCAACGAACCCTCCGTTATTTTTGCCGACGAACCGACAGGAAATCTCGACCCGACCGTTGCGGGGCAAATTTTGGAACTTTTTGCGAACATTCAACAAACCGGTACTGCCGTTTTGATGGCAACGCACAATCACGGTTTTCTCAAAAAAATTCCCGCAAGGGTTTTGTATGCTGAAAACAGTGAATTAAAAGATTTTTCAAAAGAAGAAGTGGAGAAAAAAATGTGGGAATGACAGCCGTGATTTCGCCCTTGTTTGTGTCTTCTCAAACTTCCGCCCTTGTTTGTGTCTTCACAAACTCCGCCGTTGTTAGTGTCTTCACAAACTTCGCCGTTGTTTGTGTCTTCACAAACTTCCGCCGTTGTTTGTGTCTTCACAAACGACCTCACGAGTCACAAACCGCAAGCCGACAGCACGCGGTACACGCGAATTAAACGATTGAAAAAAAAATTATCATTTATTCATCATTGCTAAAATGGTCTTATGCAGGAAGAGAACACGATAGAAAAAAAAGGTTGGGCAGCTTATCTCGAAGGCGACGCAAAAATTTGGGCGTGGGTAATGGCAATGGCTGCCGTCAGTTTGTTGGTGGTTTACAGCGCGACGGGGTCTTTGGCTTTTCGCCGAATGGAGGGCAATACGGAATATTACCTTGTCAAACACGGCGTTTTGCTTTTCCTTTCGCTTGCCGTGATATGGGTTTGTCATAAAATTGATTATCGCTATTATTCGCGACTTTCGCGTTTTGCACTCATTTTGTCCGTTCCGATGTTGGTCGCAACTTGGGCTTTCGGCTCTACGATTAATGAGGCAACTCGTTGGGTAACAATCCCTTTCATCAATCAAACTTTCCAAGTTTCCGACTTGGCAAAATTCGCGCTCATTGCAAATGTGGCAAGTATGCTTTCGAAAAGGCAAATGAGCATGGACGAATTTCAACGCGCTGTTTTGCCGATATTTTTTTGGTGCGCCGTGATTTGTATGCTGATTGCCTTGTCGGATTTGTCTACTTCCATGATGCTGCTCAGCACTTGTCTTTTGGTGATGTACATCGGGCGAACCCCTTTGCGCTACCTTTTTTCGCTGATTGCTGTCGGTTTAGCGGTCGTGGCGTTCGCCTTGCTTGTCGGTCAGCGCGGCAGTACGTTTGTCAGTCGGGTGGATAAATTTGTGAGCGGAACGGAAGTGCCTTTTCAAGCCGAGCAGTCTTATATTGCGATTGCGACAGGCGGCGTAATGGGTAAAGGTCCGGGCAACAGCACGCAAAGAAATATTTTGCCGCACCCTTATTCCGATTTTATTTTTTCCATCATCGTCGAAGAATACGGCTTGTGGGGTGCTTCGGCGGTCATTTTTGCCTATTTGTTTTTTCTTTACAGAGGCTTGCTTGCGGTGCGAACGTCAAAACAAACTTTCGGCGGACTGCTCTCCGCAGGGCTGAGTTTCAGCTTGGTCATACAGGCGTTCGTGCATATATGCGTAGCCGTCGGGTTGGTGCCGATTACGGGCATGCCGCTTCCGATGTTGAGCATGGGGGGCACGTCCTTGCTTTTTACGGGGGCTGCGGTCGGTGTCGTTTTGAGTGTCAGTCGGGGCAATACTTCTCAATCTTTTTCAAAAATTTAGAATAAAATGCTGCTTTCTCTGATTGTTCCTTTTCGCAATCGCGATGAAATACGGGTGAAACGATGTTTGCAATCTATTGAAAATCAAACATTTAAGGATTTTGAAATTATTTTTTCGGACTATGGCAGCAAGGAAAATATACGACAGCAAACAGAACAACTTTGCAGCGATTTTTCACGCCTGAAATACATTTTTTCCTGCGAAGAAGGGCATTTTTGGAATCGCGCACACGCTTTGAACAACGGAATCAAAGCTGCGTCAGGGAAATTTTTTATGACCGTTGATATAGACATGATTTATTGCCCTGATTTCTTGGAAAATGCCGTTAAGGACTTGTCGGAAGGGCGTTTGTTGCATTATGCTTGTTTTTATTTGCCCGAAAATTTCAATCAGTACGATAAATTACCGCTCATTGATACACAAAAACTCGAAAAAAGTGATGTAACAAGTGCGAAAGGCATTTTTTTTCTCGAAAAATCGGCAGCGGAAGAAGTCGGCGGTTTTGACGAATTTTTTAAAGTTTGGGGAATGGAAGACATGGATTTTCACCGCAGGCTTTCTTTTAAAAAATTGGAAATTAAGTGGTTAGACTTGGATAAAAATCCTGTTTTTCATCAATGGCACCCCTTTTCGGACGAAAAAGAAAACATGCCCAAAGGTTGGAAACAAGTGATGATAGATTATTATCATGCGAAAACCGAGCGCGACATTGTTCCGAAAATCAATTTCGGAGAAATTTTATCGTCTGAAGTGCGAAAAAATATTTTTGAAATAAGGGAAAAAAAAGCAGGCGAATATTTTCACTTTGTTTATCCGCTTGCAAAATCGTATGCAGATTTTAGCAAATTTTTTGCGGAATTGCCCGCAGGCGCGCCGCTTGCTGTTCGGCAAAATTTTTCATTGTTGCCGCAAGAAAATGCCGGAAGAGCCACAAAATACCTTGCTTTTTTGAACCGTTTTTTTGCCAAAACAGGCTTTTCCTATCGTTTCGTTGAGGTGCTGTCTTTTGAGCGCGAACTCCCTGATTACTACGCCGTTCGCGATTTTTTATTCTATTTTATTCATGCTCATCAGGCGCAGATAAAAGATTATTTTTTTGAATACGGCAATAATGCTGTTGATTTAACAATCATAAAAAAATAGGCATTTATTCTCTTTTGAGTGATAGAACCGCAGTAAAATCCAATTCACCTGCACGATTTTGGAAAATCATACTACAAAGAAGTACGAAATTATCATACGAAAGGGAATAAGTATTTGTTCAAATTGTGAAAATAAATCTGACTGCCGTTGTTTGAGTCTTCACAAACGACCTTGCAGTGCAAATGAAAAAGTCGCTTGTGAGGACACAAGCAACGGCGGTGAAAATAAATCTGACCGCCGTTGTCATGTCTTCACAAACGACCTTGCAGTGCAAATGAAAAAGACGCTTGTGAGGAAACAAACAACGGCGAAAAAAAATTTTTTCTTAAACGATTTTGCTCCGAAATATTTTACAATGGTACTTTTACTCGACAATTTCGATTCTTATACCTACAATTTGTACGATTATCTCCTTCAAATCGGCTTGCAAGTTGATGTGAAAAGAAATCATTTGCCTTTGGCGGAATATTTTCAAAAAAATTACACTGCCGTCGTTTTTTCTCCCGGTCCTTCGCGTCCGAAAGATGCCGGTGTGATGAACGAACTTATTCGGCATTTCCATACGCGGATTCCGTTGCTCGGTATCTGTCTCGGGCATCAGGCTATCGGCGAATTTTTCGGAGCGGAACTTGTCAAACACCGCCCGCATCACGGCAAAATTTCATTTTTGCGTTTGCATGAAGATGCTGTTTTTCAACATATTTCATTGCCTTTTCAAGCTGTTCGTTATCATTCTTTGGTGCTGCAAAACTTGCCGCCCGAGCTGAAATGTATTGCCGAAAGCGAAGACGGCAATATTATGGCGGTCAAACACCGCGAATTGCCGATTTACGGTTTTCAATTTCACCCCGAAGCGGTAATGAGTACGCAGGGGTTGGCTCTTTTAAGAAATTGGAAAAACTGCGTCTTGGAAAAAAAGCCTGATTAACCCAAATCCTAATTTTTTTGGCTAATATTGAACAGCCTATGTTTAAGTTAGGAAACACCTCTCCAAAAATTTTATTAGCTTTTTTCAGCCTCTACGCCCTAATCAGAAAAAAAAGGACAATTTTGTCCGTTTTATGATTCAAATCATATATTTTCCCGTTTTTGTGCCTTTATATTGTATCAAAATTGATTTAAAACGATAATTCACTTTCATTATGTTATCAAAAAGTCAAGCGAGGGCATTCTTTTTCGGCGGAACTATCAGCACATTTATAGTTTTTTTGGGAATGTCGTGGCACTCTTTGAGTGTCGAAGTGCCGAAACAAACCAAGACAGCAAATCTCACCCCTGCGGTTATCAAAGGGAAAGAAATATGGGAAGCTAACAATTGTATGGGCTGTCATACCATCATGGGCGAAGGTGCTTACTACGCGCCGGAACTGACCAAAGTTTTTGAGCGCAGAGGCGAAGGCTATATAAAGGCTGCTTTGATGAGTCCCGTGCCGTGGTCGCCGAGAGGACGCAAAATGGTTGCTTACAAAATGTCGGAAGAAGACGCTAACAGCGTAGTTGCATTTTTGAAATGGGTAGGAGAAGCGGATTTGAACGGCTTCCCGAAAAAACCCGCTTACAAAGTTTCAGCCAATAACGAATAAACTCAAACATCATGAAATATCAATCACAAAAGGTAGCATATTGGTTTTTCGCACTTTCCATGCTCCTACTGACTCTTCAAATTGTTTATGGTTT
>JBPOJO010000272.1:0-16082 GCA_052033485.1 Bacteroidota bacterium
GCATATCGCGCCGGAATTACGCCTAATATTTTTTGTTTTCTCATGGTTTTTTTCTCAATAAAGCACTGCGCATTTTGCTGAAAAATTCGGGCGTTACTCCGAGATAAGAGGCTATATGTTTTTGCGGTAAAGTGTGAACAAGCATCGGATATTTTTGGCAAAAAATTTCGTATCGCTCCTCCGCCGAAAGACTTAAATCGTTGATAATTCGCTGCTGATGCGCAACCAAAGAACGTTCGACAATGATGCGAAAATACCGCTCAAATTTCGGCACTTTTTCATATAAAGTGTCTTGATGTTGCCTTGAAAGCACGATAACGCACGAATCTTCTACCGCTTGAATGTTCAAAAAAGCGGGTTTTCCCGACAAATAAGCATAAAAATCGCCGCTCCACCAATCCGAAGGCGCGAAACTTAAATTATGCTCAAAGCCGTTTTTGTCCGTCATAAAACCGCGCAGGCAACCCTTGATGACAAAAAAATTATCGCTGCAAAATTGCCCCTCTTTGAGCAAAAATGCTTTTTTTTTAACATTTTTAAAACGCAATAAATTGCGAAAAAATTCGGCTTCCGAGTCCGTCAGACGAATGTATTTTCCGATATTTTTTTCCAACAGAAAACATTCTTGCTCATTGTGCATTGTTTTTTTCCCTTTCCGCTTTTTTTAAGGCAGTTTTCATTTCGACGGCAAATGCCATTTTGATTTTTCCGTAATCCAAACGCCCTTCCAAAGCTTCAAAAACAGGTTTTGTAGACTTTCCGTCGTAGTCGGTCAGATTGTTGCGCGCGTTGATAATGTCAAAATACTCTTCTTTATTCAAAAAATATTTTACATCAAGAGGATAATCCAACTCGTACAAAGTAACAAAATGGCTGAGAATTGACTGCAAACCGATGTTTCTTTCGGCTGATATTTCTTCGGGCGTTTTGCCGGCTTGCCACAAATTCCACGTTAAGATGTGCGTTGTGCCCGCAACAGTTTTTTGTTCGGCATTTTTTTCGGTCAAATAAGCCGCCATTTCATTCAAAACAGCATCGCCGTAATGTTTGAGTTTTGAAACGCCCATGCCGTTGATATTGGCAAGTGCCTCCCGCGTGAAAGGTTTTTTTTCGGCAATTTCTTTGAGCGTATTGTCCGAAAAAATGATGTAGGGCGGTTGATTTTCGGCATCGGCAAGTTTTTTGCGGAGAATACGCATTCGCTCAAAAATTTCATCAGCTTGCGATTTCGGAGCGGATTTGCTCTCTTCTTTGATAATTTTTTTCCGCTTGTCGCGCTCTTCGATATCCACCAAAAAAACGGGAGCATTTTCAAAAAGTACTTTTTTGCCCAAAGTGGTAATTTTGAGGGCATAATTTTCGTCAAAAGCCGTTTCGATATAGCCCATATTTATCAACTGCTGAATATAATCGCGCCAAACTTCGAGGGACAAATCATTGCCCGCCCCGAAAGTTTTGATTTTATCCCATTGATTTTCAACAATTCTCGGCGTTCTCGCGCCTCTCATAATGTCTGCCAAAGCTGTTTGAGAGGCTTTTTCATTCGTGCGCAAAACGGCGGAAAGAGCTTTTTGAGCAAGAACTTCCCCTTTGATTTCTCTTCTCGGATTGTTACAAACATCACAATTACCGCAATTTTTGTCAAAATCCTCGCTGAAATAGCTGATTAAAATTCTGCGCCTGCATTGATTAGCTTCCGCAAAAAGTTTCATGCGTTCGAGTTTTGCATCGGCGAGAGCTTTCCATTCCGCAGTTGAATGACTGTCGGGATTAAAAATCATTTCCCGTTGCGTAACATAATCGGCAAAAGTATAAAAAAGAAAGGTATCGGAGGGCAAAGAATCACGCCCTGCTCTGCCGATTTCTTGATAATATCCCTCCAAGTTGCGCGGCATATTGTAGTGAATGACAAATCGAACATTAGGTTTGTCAATACCCATGCCGAAAGCTATCGTTGCACAAACGATGTTGAGGTCATCTTTTAAAAATTCTTCCTGAACGCGCTTCCGCTCGGAGTGTTCCATTTTGGCATGATAAGCGGCTGCTTTAAAGCCGTTTGCCTGCAATTTCATGGCTAAATCTTCTGTTCCTTTTCGCGACAAACAATAGATAATGCCTGATTCGCCGCGTCGTTCCGATAGAAGTTGAATGATTTTTCGCGGGCGGTCTATCGCCGGCATGACGTTCAAGGACAAATTCGGGCGATTGAAAGAAGAAACAAAAAATTCGGGCTGAATCAAAGCCAAATTTTGTGCAATGTCTTTTCGCGTTGCTCTGTCTGCCGTTGCGGTGAGTGCAATGAGCGGAATTTGCGGAAATCGTTTTTTCAAAACGGACAACTGCGTGTATTCGGGGCGAAAATCATGCCCCCATTGCGAAATGCAATGCGCTTCATCAACGGCAAAAAGGCTTATGGGCAAAGTTTCTATAAATTGCAAAAAATTTCCGGACATCAATTTTTCCGGAGAAACGTACAAAATATTGATTTTCCCCTCCGTCAATAATTTTTCGATGCGGCTTTGCTCCGAAAAGGAAAGTGAACTGTTGAGATATGCCGCCGAAACGCCGTTTGCGCGCAAAGCAGACACTTGGTCGTGCATCAAAGCTATCAAAGGCGAAACAACAAGCGCGGTTCCGGGCATGCAAAGCGCGGGAATTTGAAAACAGAGCGATTTTCCGCCGCCGGTCGGCATCAAAACAACGCTGTCTTTTCCGCTCGTAACATTTTGAATAATTTCTTCTTGCAAAGGGCGAAAAGTCTGATAGCCGAAATATTGCTGTAAGACTTCAAAGGGATTTTTCATGCCGGCTTAATTCGTTTTGTTAATTGTCATTGTCAAAAATATCTTGGTCGGTCGGTTGCGTATATACGTTGTCATCTTTGCCGTTAGCTTTTGAACAATCCAACTCAAAATTATCCGCTGTTTCGGCAGGAACGTCAAAACGACCGCCTTTGTAGCCTCTTTTTTGCAAAAGGGCGGCATCTTTGTAGAGCGCGTCCATAAAATAACCGAAAATCGGCATCGCCATTCTCGCGCCTTGTCCCAAGTTCATATCTCTGAAACGAATACTGCGCTCGTCGGCTCCTGTCCAAATTCCGACCATCAAGTCCCGTGTTCCGCCCATGAACCAACCGTCTGAATGATTGCTTGTTGTGCCCGTTTTGGCAGCAATTTCACAATTTTTACGAAAATCATATCGGTATAAACCCAATGCCGTTCCGTTGCGCTCTTCGGTGCTGCCTTTGAGCATGTGTATCATTACGTAAGCGGTTACGGGGCTGAAAACTTCCTTAATTTTTTTGGGACTGTCGTACAAAACTCTGCCGTTTTTGTCCGTTATTTTTTTGATAAAATAAGGCTCAATCCAATTGCCGCGATTGGCAAAAGTCGAATAAGCCCCCGTCAAATCATAAACCGTAACATCACTCGGACCCAAACAAAGTGCCGGCACTTGGTCGAGCGGTGTGGTGATACCCATTTTTTGGGCATATTCCACCACTTTTTGCGGACCGACTTCGCGCATCAGATATGCGGCAACGGTATTGACGGAACGCGCCAAAGCCTGACGCAAAGTCAGCGTTTCGCCCGAATAGCCGGAACTGTTTTTTGCCGTCCAACTGCCGTAATTAGGGTCGTTAAAAGTTATCGGTGCGTCAATGACTCGACGGCAGGGGTCAAAGCCTTTTTCCGAAATCGCTGCAGCGTATACTATAGGCTTAAAAGTTGAACCGGGCTGCCTTGCACCTTGTTTGACGTGGTCAAATTTGAAGTGTCGGTAATTAATTCCGCCCACCCAAACGCGCACTTCGCCTGTTTTCGGCTCCATGCCCATCATGCCGACGTGCAAGAAATGTTTGTAGTATCGAATGGAATCAATCGGCGAGAGCAAGGTATCTATTTCAAAATCTTTTCCGTGCCAAGCAAAAACTTTCATTTTTTGCGGCTTGCTCATTTCACGGGCGATGCGGACGGAATCCGCGTTAAAAAGTTTTGACAATAATTTATAGCGTTCGGAATGTCGGATAAAATTGTGCAAAAGATGCGGCAATTCTTTTCCTTTTTCATCAATCCAAGGGTTTTTGCCTTTCCAATGGTCAAAAAATTGTTTTTGCAAAAATCTCATGTGCTTATCCATAGCCGCTTCCGCATACGCCTGCATGGTCGAATCAAGCGTTGTATGTATGCGCAGCCCGTCCGCGTAGATGTCCAAGCCGCGCTCGTTGCACCATTCGCGCACCTGCTTTTCAATCACCAAACGAAAATAAGGAGCCAAGCCCTCGTTGTGGTCGCCTTCTTTGAAAACATTGGGATTAATGGCTAATTTTTTACTTTTTAAAAATTGCGCCTCGCCTGAGGAGATAAAATCATATTTTTCCAACTGTTCAATCACCGTATTTCGGCGAAAAACGGAGTTGTCGGGGTGCAAAACAGGGTTATAGCGCGTAGGTGCTTTTAACATTCCGACTAAAACAGCGGATTCGTCATAAGTGAGGTTTTTGGGCGTTTTTTTGAAATATTTTTTGGCTGCCACGCGAATACCGAAGGAGTTCATGCCGAAATCAACGGTGTTAAAATACATGGTCATAATTTCTTTTTTGGTATAGCTTCTTTCGATATTCACTGCGACAATCCATTCTTTTGTTTTAATGATTGCCATATCAATTATTTTGCTGATACCGCCCATGCTGCCCTTGTATTTTGCATCGCGGGTTTTGAAAAGGTTTTTTGCCAATTGCTGCGAAATCGTGCTTCCGCCGCCTTGCAGAGAAAAAGTGATAATGCCCCGAAAAACTCGCATCATGCTGATAAAATCAATGCCGGAATGGTCAAAAAAGCGCACATCTTCTGTTGCTAAAAGTGTATTGACCAAGTTTTGGGACAAATCTTCATATTCGACAGGCGAACGATTTTCGTAGAATAATTTCCCCAACAATTTTTCATCGTGAGTCAAAATTTCGGTCGCCAAAGAGTTTTTCGGATTTTCCAATTCCCTTAAATCGGGCAAACTACCGAACCAACCGTTTAAATCTATCGAAACAATATGCACCCAAAGGATAAATGCACAAGTACCCAAAAAAAATCCCGACCACAATAGTT
This sequence comes from Bacteroidota bacterium, assembly GCA_052033485.1. GTDB lineage: Bacteria > Bacteroidota > Bacteroidia > Cytophagales > Bernardetiaceae > JBPOJO01. The sequence goes on from JBPOJO010000272.1 coordinate 5,100, forward strand.
TTATCAGACGTTTGAACATGAGTTCTTGATTTTAATGACTTTAAACGACAAAGGTAGAAAAATTTTGAGAAAAATAACAAGAAATGAGTGCTAAAAAGTAAGTTCGATAAAATTACAGGTTTTTAAAAGCAGGTTTGTAAATTTGCGATTTCTTTTATTAATTCAAATCATGAGGGCTAATTTTGGCATTTTTACATTTATTTTGTTGCTGTTTTGCACTTCGGCAAGTGCGCAAAAAAACATTACGCATCAAAGTTTGTATTGGACGCGGTACTATAATCAGTTGATTTTCAATGAGAAATGGGCGTGGCACAACGAAATTGATAACAGGCGTTTTTTTGAAAATAATCGTCAGCACCATTTAATTATTCACACAAGAGTACATTATAAGTTTTTAAAAAATGTTGATGCCGGTCTTGGATTTACTTACTCACGGCAAAGTCCTCATGACCCGAATTCGGTATCAGAGTTGGTTGTGCCTGAAAAAAGGCTTGTTCAAGAGCTAAATTTCAGCAGACCGATGTCGAAAAGGCTTAATTTTCAGCAAAGATTTAGGCTCGACGAGCGTTTTTTTCACAAAAGCAATTCGGAAAAACTGACGGAAGGCTACGATTTTAATTTTAGGTTTCGATGCAGGTGGCAATTTAGTTTGATTTTAGGGCGGACAGGAGCCAAAAATAAAACTATTTTAAAATTATCAGAGGAAATAATGCTCAATGCCGGAAAAGCTGTCATTTTAAATATCTTTGACCAAAACAGGGTCTATGTCAGTGCCGAACAAGAAATCGGTAAAGGATTTTCTGCGGAAATCGGGTATTTATATTGGTTTCAACAAAAAGCGTCGGGTGTTGATTTTTTTGAAAGGGACATTATTCGTTTTACTTTATATCACAAAATTAACCTTGCGAACAATTAAAAAACTAAAGCAACACAATCATTGCTACAAAATTGCAGACAGAGTACGGACAAATAAGAAATTGTACAAAAAAAATTAATTGGTAAAATGGGCGCACCTCACTTTTTGCGATTTTTCACAAGCGTTTGGAGCGCGGAAATTTCGCCGCGAAAGACCCAAAAATCCCGACCGAGAACTCAAAAATTTACTCCCCAAATTTTTTGATAAAAATCTGCTCATTTAAATTGCGCCTCCGATGTAAACAATTTTTTGTTGGTCGGAAAGATGGGGTTGGTCGGGCAAGATACTTTCTTAAAAAAAATTAACTTTTTTCAAGAAAAGACAAATTCCTCATTCATTTTCTTTGAGTGCAGGCAAACTGAGCAATCGCCCGACAAGAATCATTACAAAAAGATTGCTCCAAATCGCCTCTACAATCGATATACTCTTGATTATCGGGTGGATATTGCTGTGTGGCGGGTCTATCCCACTGATGGTTGTCATGCTGAACGCAATGCACTGTGTATAACTTTCGATGCCTAATGCGTAACGCACACCGAGCGCATCATTTTTCCAAAAACAAATCAAATCATACGTGCTGCCGAATGTAATTCCAATCATTAGGTATATACACGCCGCGCCCCAAAGTTTGTTTAAATTGGTGCTGCCATGAGAAAAAATGTCAAAAATGCAATACATAATAAAAGTTAATTCTAAAAAAAATAAAACCGAATGTATGAGTACAAGTGCCGGCAAACGCTCGCTTTCTGTATCGTGAATTGGGAAAAAAGGATTTAAAACTAAAAAAATTGACAATAAAAGCAATGTTAAAATTGTTAAAATAATCATTGACCACCGCTTATTTTGGCAGAGAAATGATGACAATTTCCAATTCAAAAGCAAATAAAAGCCGCCCGTCAGCATGAAAATAAAATCCCGAATCACTTTCGCCGACATAAATCCCGCCGCCGTGAGAATATCTTTCAGCAGCAATGCTTCAAGAATTATCACTACTTGCAGCAAAACAAGATAAGGATAAATCTTTTCGTGTTTTCGTTCCAAAATCGCCATTTTTTTCTCGCCCTTGACAAAATTTGAACCGCAAAATATTTACCTGCGGCTCAAATTTTTTCTTTTTTGATGTACAACTAAACAAAAGCCAACATTCGCTCAATCGGCTTTAATGCCTTGATTCTCAACTCTTCCGAAATAAATATTTCCGGTTTTTCGTCGCGCATACAAAGATAAACTTTTTCAAGTGAATTCATTTTCATATACGGACATTCGCTGCAAGCACAAGTGTTGTTCTCGTGCGTAGGCGCGGGAATCAACTCTTTTTCGGGCACTAATTGGTGCATTTTGTATAAAATTCCTGCTTCTGTCGCAACGATGAACTTTTTATGCGGTGAAGTTTTAACATAATTTATCATAGCAGATGTAGAGCCTACAAAATGAGCAACTTTTAAAATGTGTCGCTCCGATTCGGGGTGAGCTATGACCTGCGCGTCTTGGTTTTCCTCATATAAATTCATCATTTTTTCCATCGAAAAAGCCTCATGAACCACACACGCGCCGTCCCAAAGCAACATTTCGCGCCCGGTCTGCCGGCTGATGTAATCGCCGAGATTTTTGTCGGGAGCAAAGATGATTTTTTGCTCCTTCGGCAGCGATTCTACAATACGGAGGGCATTTGAAGAGGTGCAAACGATGTCGCTCAATGCCTTAATTTCCGCAGAACAATTGATGTACGTAATGACAATATGCTCCGGGTGCGCCGCCCGGAACGCCGAAAACGATGCGGGAGGGCACGAATCCGCTAAGGAGCAGCCCGCTTTCGGTTCGGGAATTAACACTTTTTTGGTCGGGTTGAGAATTTTTGCCGTTTCTGCCATAAAATGTACGCCCGCAAATACAATGATTTCTTCATTGACTTGCGCCGCTTTTTTCGACAATTCTAAACTGTCGCCGACAAAATCCGCCGCTTCTTGAATGCCGGCATCTTGATAATAATGCGCCAAAAGGACGGCATTTTTTTCTTTTTTTAAGCGCGAAATTTCTCGCAAATATTCTTCTTTCGTCATTGCAGATGTTTGATAAATGAAAAATCAGCACCCAAAATGAAATTTCAGGGCATTTTTTTCGATATTCCTTCGGAATTATTTACGTGCAAAATAACAAAATGTTTTGTTATTTTGTGCAAACATTCCTTTCGTTTCGTTTTTTTGTAATTTTATGTCGAAATCCCGTCATGCAAAACAATCTGCCGGAAAATACTTTTTTGACAAAAAAACACTGCCAAAATTGCGCATAATTTCATTTGGCATGTCAAACCGTCATTTTTTATGTTAAATCATTCTTTAAAAATATCTTTACAAGTTAGTTTTCGTTAAATGTTAATTTTTCGGCAAACACTTTGACTGTACTTTCCGTACAAATGTGCAATCGAAGCAACTTAACTTTTGTCAGTTTTTTGACTGTTAAAGCAAATTTACTTCGATTTTTTTTTCACAAACGGCGATTTTTTAAACAAACAGCGAAACCATGAAAATTACGCAGTATTCTTCACTTGCTTTGATGGCAATTTTGACAAGTACGTTAACGATTGGCGCGTACAAGTGGCTTGGATTCGATGAGCCGCAAGTCATTTACAAAGAAACGAGTGGTCAATCTTACGGAAAACGGGTTTTTAACCCGACGGGCGAGCCGGTTGACTTTACAGTGCCGGCAGAAAAAACGACGAAAACAGTCGTGCACATCACTTCTACCAAAACCGTTACGCAGCAATATGTCAATCCGTTCGGACAAATTTTCGGCGATGATTTTTTCGGCGACTTTTTTCAAAACCGCACCCCACGTTCTCAAAAAGCCGAAAGTTCAGGCTCAGGCGTGATATTGTCCGATGACGGTTACATCGTTACGAATAATCACGTGATTGAGGGCGCAACCGAAATGCAAGTGGTCTTGCACGACAAACGCTCTTACCCCGCAAAACTTATCGGCACTGACCCCTCAACCGACCTTGCTTTAATTAAAATTGAAGAAAAAAGCCTTCCGAATATCGTTTTGGGCAATTCCGATGCCGTTAAAGTGGGCGAATGGGTTTTAGCCGTCGGCAACCCGTTTAACTTGGAATCAACCGTTACGGCGGGAATTGTCAGCGCGAAAGGAAGAAATATTAACTTATTAAAAGATAAATTTGCGATTGAATCTTTCATTCAAACCGATGCCGCAGTTAATCCGGGCAACAGCGGCGGAGCATTGGTCAATATTCGCGGCGAACTCATCGGCATCAACACCGCAATCGCAACACCGACGGGCACTTATGCCGGCTATTCTTTTGCCGTTCCGGTCAATATTATGAAAAAAGTCGTTGACGATTTGCGCGAACACGGCAGCGTCAAACGTGCTTATCTCGGCGTTTTGCATGAAAATCTCGACGGAAAAAAAGCCGAAGAATTGAACATTAACATCACCGAAGGGGTGCTTGTCAGCGATGTGATTTCCGGCACAGCCGCCGAAGCTGCAGGCATAGAGGAAGGCGATGTGATTGTGGAAATAGACAAAACGATAATCAAAAATAACGCCGACTTACAAGAAAATACTGCGCGACACAGACCGGGCGATAAAGTCAACATAAAAGTTTACAGAAAAGGGACTTACAAAGATTTGACATTGACTTTCAAAGAAATCAAAGACTCCTCTTTGAACGGCTCGAAAGCTGTCAAAGACGTTTCGACTTTGCTCGGCGCGGATATTGAATTGCTTCCTGCCGAAGATTTGAAAAAATATCACCTCAAATCGAATGCGGTTCGCATTAATAAACTTTCGCGCGGAAAATTAGCACAATATACCGAAATGCAAGAGGGTTTCGTCATAACAAAAGTCAGTGGTGAAAAAATCGAAAATCTCGATGACTTTGCTCAAAAAGTCCTTGCTGCTCGCGGCGGAGTAATGCTCGAAGGTTTTTACCCCGGCGACGGCACAACGTATTATTACGCTTTCGGACGATAAATTAAAAAAAACGCGCTTATCGGATTTTAAAGCCCGAAAAGCGCGTTTTTTTATGCTTTTTTAAATAATTTTGGCTTAAAAATAAAGCCCTGCTCGTTTTCGCGCTCTTCGTAATCAAGTTTGACCGAAAGTAAAAAAAGGAGTGTTTTTTTTTCAAAAATGACTTTTACGTCTTCTGCCATAAAAAAATCATCGCCTTCCTTTTGTTTATCAAAGCCTAATCTGTACTTCGCGCCGCCGCAACCGCCGCCGCCTTCGACAAGCAGCCTCAAAAAATAATCGGCGGGTACATTTTTTTCTTTCATGATTCGCCTCACTTCCGCAAGAGCTTTTTCGCTGATATCTATCATCGGAGAAATTTTTGCGCAAAGATATGCTTTTTTTTGAGCTTTTGACGAGCCGGCTCAAAAAAGAACAGAAAACAATCGTTTTCTGTTTTGTTAAAATTTACCTGCCAATTTCCGAAGCGAATTGTACACTTCTTGCAGTTTTTGGGGCAAAGATTTATCTTCCGAACAGTAAAAAATCAATTGTTTGCTTTTTCCGCCTGCCTGAACGGATAAAGCAACTCGTTGTCCGCCTCCCGCGCCGGCTTGTTCGCTGAGAGCAAAAAAATCTTCGTCAAACAAACGCAGAAGTTCTTGAATTTCTTCGTTGTTCAAGGTCAGTTTTTTGGGAGATTCCCCGTGAGCAATTTTTTGCGCCTTGTCGTAATTAACAATCAAGGAATAGCCCTCCGCGCTCATACGTACGTGCATGACGGTTGCCTGCGCTAAAGCCGAAAAATTGCCGCCCAAAAAAGCCAAAATAAATGTCGTGAGAATTAATGTTTTCATAACGGAATGTTTTAAGAATGGAAATAACTGTTGTTTTTCTGTTTTAAATAACACTTTCATAAAATCAAAAACGAGTTTTTTTGCCGTAAAATTCTCTTTACAAACAATAACGCAATTTAACAAGAAAAAATTGCATTTTTTTGTAAATTTAAAATTAAATTTTACTAAGACAGAATAACACAGATGTTAATTTTGTAATAATTTAATTTGACGACAATCTTACTGACAGACAGGCTGAAGCCTATTGTACAAAAAAAATGCGGCGAAAAGAAAATTCTTTTCAGCCGCATTTTATATCCTCGTCGTCAAAAACTATTCTTTGACCACTTTTTTCACAATTTGTCCTTCAGAACTTGAAATTTTAAGCATATAAGTTCCTTTCGGCAAATGTCCGAAGTTCAATTTCATGTCATTCGTGCCGGAAATTGCCTCAAATTGATGCTCAAAAACCGTGCTTCCGCTGACCGTTTCGATGCTCACCCGTACATTGGCATCGCTCGGACTTTCAAAACTGACCGTTAAAACCTCGCGAACCGGGTTGGGAAGAAGCTCAAGCAAAGCGAAGTTTTTAGCATCTCTGTTCAGATAAACCGTTTTGCTGTAATCTTCTTTGCCCGAATTATCAGTATGTTTGATGCGGTAATATGATTGTGAAAACGGCAATACGTCGTCAAAAATATAGGTAAAATCGGGATTATTGGCACTTTCTGCTTTTACCTCACCTATTTTTTTGAAATTTTTACCGTCTTCCGAACGCTCAATTTCAAAAATTTTGCCGCCGTCTTTAAACAAAGCTTTCCATTCGATACGGTTTTTGTCCTCCGATTTTTTGGCACGAATCGAAATCCATTCTACCGGCAAAATAACGTCATTTTCTATCGTGAGCGTGATATTGTTGGAAGTAGAAGTCGCCAAAAGTGCCTCTTCGCGTGTGCCTTTGGTGCCGCCCGCGACTGCATTGTCATAACTTGCTCCGTCAATCATGATGTAGTACGTTTGTCCGGGAACAAGTGTGTACGAAAAGGCTGAATACAAGGGATTTAAAGGCGGATAACCCACTAATGAGGCGTGGTCGTCGCTGCATGCCATTGTGTTCAAAACCAAACCGGTAGAAAAAGTATTTGCGCAGGGCGTTCCGCTCACGATATTAAACAAAGCCAATTCAGAGTCAAAAATGCCTGCCGTATTCGGAATCACCGGCGAATTGCTTTCATTCCCCGTTTTGATGTAAATTCGGTAAGAATAAGGCGGACCGACGGGAGCGGTAAATTTACACCAAATTGTTTTAGAAACTTTGTCGTGTCCTGCTCCTCCGCCGTCATAATCTTTGAAGCAATACGGTCTCGGTTCGCTGCTTTCGACTGTCGCACAAGTGTTTGAACTTGTGTTGAGCGTGTTGTCGCCGACAAAAACCGTTGTTGCATTGCAGATATTGTCATTAACGGGTATTCCCATAACGGTTGCCGTAACGGGAACACGCGCACTTATGCAGGCAGGACAAGTGCCTGTGTGCGTGCCCGAAACATAACCCAAAGTTTCCGAAGTTCCGCCGAACTGCGAGGAGTATTCATGTCGAAAATACATTCTGCTGTTGGAAGGGGAATAAATTACAGAAGCCATGTCGCCTAAATCCGTGTAGGTTTGAATGGTTGTTACCGCGCCGGTCGCAATGTTCATACGGCTGATGGCTGCCGAGCCGGAGTTGCGATAACAGGCATAATAATTTGTGCCGTCAAATTCACCCCAACCCCAAACTGCCCAATTTTCAGTCGAATATGCACCCGTAAAAGTGCGCGTTCCTAAGTTTGTAACCGTGCCGGAAGGCAAGCTGACGGCATACCAACGGTTTCCTGCCGCAGCCGAACCGCCTGCGTAAATCAACAAAAATCCGCAGCCCGAAAATATCCCTGCTTTATTGGTGGTTGAAGACACGGTAAATGGCGCGCTCAAATTTATCGTCGCCCCATAGTTCAAAGAAGCGTCCATTACGCGAACCGAATTGACCGTGTAATCGCCGGGGGCAGTACCCGCAGGTGCGGCAGAAGTTGTGGTATTCCAAAGCGAATAAATGCTGCCCGAACCGATGTCGCAAAAAATTCCGTCGCGTATCGGCAAGGAAGTTTGCGAGCCTAACGCCAAGTCTGTTCTGACTGTATTGTTATCTCCAACGATATATACGTTTGAGCCTGAAATGGCTATGCCGCCGCGGTCATCGCCGGAGGTTGTCAAAATATCAGTAATGCCGCCGGCTGTCGTTGCAAGTGTTGTTACGCTGATGGGCGTAAGCACTTCTTGCACATAATATGTTGTGCTTGATGCAGGCGTGAAGTTGTAGGTAGTTCCTGTTGTAAAAGCTGTTCCGCCCGAAGAAGCCGTATACCATTCGATTGTTCCGCCCAAAATCGGTGTTGCGCCTAAGGTTACGGGCGAGGACGAACATATACTTGCGTTGGTTACTGTCGGACCCGAAGAGCTGAGAATAGTTGCCGTTACGGGTACGCGCGCACTCGAACATGAGGTCGTTGCGGGCGTTGTTGTGCCGGTATGCGTGCCGGAGACCCAACAAACCGTTTCGGTCGTGCCTCCGAATTCGGCTGTGCCTTCATAGCGCATATAAAGGCGGTTGTTGGAGGGGGAATAAACAACCGAACCTGCATCAGCGAGGTTTGTATAAGTTTGTAAGGTCGTAACAGCTCCCGTAATGACATTCTTTTTTTTGATGGTTTGAGAAGAGGCATCGCGATAGCAAGCAAAATATGAACCGCTGATAAGTTCTCCCCAACCCCAATGCGCCCAATTTTCGGTCGAATAGGCATCACTGAAACTGCTTGTTCCGACACAAGTAACCACACCGGAGGGCAAACTGACAGAATACCAATTATTGCCCGCTCCGGCAGAGCCGCCGCCGTAAATCAAAAGGAATCCCGCTCCGGCAAAAATTCCGGCTTTGTTTGTTGTTGAAGTAACCACAATCGGCTGCGAAAGATTGATGGTTGTGCCGTAATTCAAATTTACGTCCATTTGTCGAATAGCATCAACCGTAAAATCACCCGATGAAATTCCGGCAGGTGCGGCAGCACTTCCCGTGTTCCAAAGCGAATAAAGTTGACCGCCGTTGAGGTCGGAGAAAATACCGTCTCGAATCGGCAAAGAAGTCGCGCCGCCGAGTGCATGAGTCATTCGCACCGTGTTGGCATCTCCAACCACATAAATATAAGTCGGAGTAACGGCAATCCCACCTCTGTCATCGCCCGATGCCGCGTTGATGTCTGCTAACGCGCCCAAAGTTGTAGAGGCGGTGCTTGTCGCAAGTGTTCCGCCGGTCGTGGATTTGTTTTCTTGCACGTAATATGTAGTTGTTGTTACGGGTGTAAAAGTGTAACTGCTTCCGGTATAAAAAGCCGTTCCGCCTGTTGCTGCCGTGTACCATTCGATACTGCCCGAGCAACCGCCCGCACCGCTTGCCGTTAAGGTTACGGGACTTGAATTGCAAACAGACGCATTAGAAACTGTCGGCGAGGTCAATCCTGCGGCTGTTACGGTTACTGTTTGTGTGCAAGTTGCCGTTGCGCCGTTCACGGGACTTGTTGCCGTCCAAGTAACTGTCGTTGTGCCGACGGGATACAAGCCGCTTGCGTTTGAAGTTCCGTTAAAGGAGTTGGTTAAAGTTGCGATTCCGCAAGTTCCGCTCAAATAATTCACTGTCGGAGCCGGCACGGTTACATTGCCGGACGTTCCGCAAGGAAGAGAATTTGCCGAAACATTTGCCGCGCAAGTCAATGATAAAGAGCAAGGCGGTACAATTCCGCAGTTGGTTACGCCGCTTCCGCTCACTTGGTCAACAGTGATATTGATGGCTGAGCCGGAATAATTGGTGATTAACAAAACGTAAATTGCGCCCGCCACATTGCCGGCACCGGCAGGAATATTTGCTTGTTCATAAGCTGATGCAGAGACGCTGCAATCAATCATGTTTGCCGCGCTCGAAAAAATTGTCGGGCAAACCGTCGAAAGATTAGTGCCGGGTGCATAAGGTCCCCAAAGTGCAAAATCAATGTCTGCTCCGCCGGTGAGGTCAATGTCTACTGCGCCGGGTGTTTGCATTTCCAAAAAAAACCATGTCGGATTCGGCATCGAACTTAAACACTGATAACTGCCCGAGCTTGCCACGCCGGTTACAGCCGGATATGTAATCGGCGAGCCGGTACAAAAGGGAGTAGAGGTTGCGCAAGTGGAGGATTGGGCAAAAAGCTGCTGAAAAGGGCTTATGAGAAGAATCATGAAGCCCAAAATGCTGTAGAGTTTTTTCATGTTGATAAAAATTTATTTTGCTTTGTCAAGAAAATAGCCTTCTTCTTTGCGTTGTTTTTCAAGTTTTGCCTTGAAATATTCGTTCCATTGTACATTATTCCAACTTGCTTTTTCCGCATCGGAGGGAGTAAGGCTTACAACCGCCCAACGATAAGTCGGATATACCTCAAAAACAACATTGGGGTCAATAAAAGCAGCGAAAAATCGCTTTGCTTGTTCGTCATTCGCGAACGCAAGTGAGTTGTAGTCAATCAAAAATTTCCGTTGCTCTGCCGAAGCCGTGCCGAGTTGCAAATAATGCTCGCGCGTGATATTGGCTTTGGGGTAAGATTTCACGGCACTTTCATCAAGCGTTTGCGCATTCACCGCACCAAAAACGGTCGCAAAAAATGAGAATAATAAACCCGTGAGTAGGTGTTTGTTCATAAAAAATGAATTTAAAAATAAAAAAAAAACAAAATACATTTCTCAAATAAGAAAGCTTCAAAAAAACGCGGAAGACGGACTGTAATCTTCGGTAAACATGTCGCCCATTTTAAAAGGAGTACTGCCGCTGCATGCGGCGCACTTTATGCTGAATGCTTAAAAAATTACGCAGAAAGATTTTTAGCAGAAAAAGACGGATTAACATACGGTCAATAAAGAAAGCAAAGCAACCACAAGTATAAGCAAACCGTGCAGTTCCTATGTTTTATACGCTGTTTAAGACAAAAAAGTTCTTTTTTTAGTTGCTTTATTTTCAAAAATATTTTTTTATTCGGTGAATGAAGTGTTAAGGTTATAACAATAAAGCATTTCTGATGACGGCATAGCCGAATTTTTTTTTCTATAATTGCACCTCAAAAAAAACGGAATCAATGCTTCATTGACTTTTGCTCAATGTATTTTATTCTTTTTCGCTTAAAATCGCACAAAAAACTAAGATTCCAT
>JBPOJO010000110.1:0-4540 GCA_052033485.1 Bacteroidota bacterium
ATGCGTGATAGGTAATGTAGAGCATAATATACGAAAAAACTGCTAATACGACCGAATACCCCATGATTGTGTTTATCCCCGAAAAGAAAGAAATCATCGCGACAATCCACATTTCAAAAAAATGATACAGCGATATTCCGCTGTTTTCAGGCTCTAATACATTTAAAATTTGGTACACATTCTCATTTTTAGATATGAGCATACCGTCAATAGTTCTTTGATAATAATCTAAATCTATCGTTAAAAAGTTGTCATACAACATTTCTCCGCCCTCAGGATAGCCTTTCGCAAGATAAATAAAACGCAAAACAGACAAAACAAGGAAAACAAGCGAAATTTCGAAAATAAATTTGTAATTGATTTTTCTGAACAAAGGAATTTTGGGTTTTAATTTGCTTTTTTTTGAGTTAATAAAAAATAAAAATATCAAAACGAGCAATGAAATAACAAAAATTGATTTAAAAGATGTATAAATAACGGCAAACATAGTAACAACAGCAACCGACCCAATGGTTAATTTTGACCATAAATCCGTATAAACATCTTCGAATTCTTTCCGAAGAAAATAAAAAATGACACTGCCTGACACGTAGAAAACCGTCATGCTTAGGAGCAAAATAAAGATGTAAAAAGCGTAAGCAGTAATATGTTGCATAAAAAATGAGGAAAATGTTTAAAATTTGCCAAACAAGGTATTTTTTCCTTGCCTCTATAAAATCAAAAATCAACGCAATAATAATGTAAAAAATTATTTTAAAAAATTACTTTTCAATTTTTATTGTTCGTAAAATTTTTTTCTGAGTTAATGAGCGAGTTATTTTTGCCTAAAAATAGCAAAATATTGACCTGCCGAGCACCGATAAACGAGTTTTAACCAACGACTTAAAGCACTTAATAAGGCGGTTATTATTTCGTCGCGCAGCTTTTCAACTTTACGCGAAACCTGCGATGAAATACGTCTGTTCAGCAACAGGAAATTTTCAAAATCACTTCAAAAGTCAGAAATGCCTGCCATGGAAGTTGAAATGAAAGAAATTTTGACAGCTAATAAAATTGAAATTCAGGGCAGAAATAAAGAAGTGCTGAAAAAAGCCGCTCTGTTTGTATTTGAAAAATAACTTGTAAATTTGCCCTTGTTTTGTCTTCTTTATTGTAATAAATCGTTAATTTTCAATCAAATATGCGCTCAGTCTTTTTTTTCTTCATTTTCTCAATGCTGCATGTTGCTGCATTTTCGCAAGATTTCGCTTTCGACTTTAAGCCTCAAGGGGAGTATTAAAAACCAATGCACGCTGTTTTTCTCACAGGTAATTCCGGTTAATTTTTTTTCCAAAAAAAGCAATTTTGTGTTTTGATAAATTTTTCTCTTTTTTGCAAAAATATTCTCGCATCAAGCTCAGGCAGGAATAAAAAAAATTCTCTTTTTCAGCCCATTTGCGTTTTAGAATTTTAACACAATGAACACAAAGAAAAAACTGATTTTCGGGCTGTTTGCCGGAATCGCCACCCTTTTTATCGCTTTCACTTTCTACGGCTATCAAATTTTCAGCACTCCGAATGTGCTTGTTGCCGCAAAGGAGGGGAAAATGTTTTACATTAAGCCGGGTACAAAATTTGAACAAATTTCGGACGAACTTAAAAAAGCCGACATAATTAACGATCTTTTGTCGTTTCACCGTGTCTCAAAATTGCTCGATTATCCCGAGCGTGTGAAACCCGGCGCGTATTTTTTTGAGCCTAAAATGACGAATCTCAAGGCGTTAAGAATGTTGAGAGGCGGACTGCAAAAACCTGTTAAAATTGTCATCAACAATGCTCGTTTGAAAAAAGACCTTGCCGGCAAAATTTGTAAAAATATCGCGCTCGACTCCCTCGAATTTTTACGAATGATTTCTCAGCCGAATGTCGTTGCGCAATTTGGTTTTGATACGGCAAATATCAAAGCGATGTTTTTGCCCGATACTTACGAGGTCTATTGGACAATTTCAGGTGAAGAGCTTTTGCAAAAATTTCATAAAAAATACCTTCAATTTTGGAATGAAAAAAGAACCGCAAAAGCAAAAGAAATCGGACTTACGCCTGTCGAAGTTTCAATTTTAGCCTCTATTACCGATGCCGAAACGCATAAAAACGACGAAAAAAAGGCGATTGCAGGTGTTTACATCAATCGCTTAAAAGCCGAAATGCCCTTGCAAGCCGACCCGACCGTTGTTTATGCACATGAGGACTTTGGCATAAAACGTGTTACAACAAAACATTTGCAGATTGATTCGCCTTACAATACCTACAAAAACACGGGTTTGCCCCCCGCCCCGATTAACGTTCCTTATGCACAAACGCTCGATGCCGTGTTAAATTATGATAAACACAATTATTTATATTTTTGTGCAAAAGAAGATTTTTCGGGCTATCATGTTTTTGCGGCTGATTTTGAGGGGCATAAGGAAAATGCAAAAAAATACCGCAAGGCACTCGATGCGGCGGGCTATTAACTTGATTTTAAGATATTACAGTTTTTCGGTTCAGCGGTTTATTTTTAAGGAAAAACCATAAAAGACGCATAAATGATTGAATTGCTCTTGATGACTTTTAAGTCTTACGAGAATTATCTGCTGCCCGGTGTTTCGGGAATTTTGTTGCTGATAATTTGGCAACTCTATTTTAATGTGCAGGGAAATTACCTTTCAAGGTGGGAAATACTGACTTTTGCTGCCTTAATTAATGCCGTATTTTTGTTTTTAGGCGCAGTCATTGCAAAATATGCATTTCTGTTTCCGCTCGAAAACTTTACCTCTTTTTGTTTTCGTTTCGGTAAAGCCGCTTATTTGCTCATTTTTATTCTTTTTATTTGGCTGACGGTGCTTTTAGGGCATTTTTTTACCCGTCTGCTTTTCCGACAATTTAATTACGGATTTCAGCGCGGGAAAAGATTTACGGCGATTCTTGCCTCGTTTTATTTGCCGACTGTTGTCGGATTGATTTTTTTAATTGTAACCGATTGCGGAAAAATGCAGTGGTTCGCTTGGCAAAGTTATCAAGCCTACGGAACGGGAATTTTCCTCGTTCCCAATCTTATTTCATTTGCGCCTCAAATTTTCATAACGACGCAATACGTTGATAAAAAGAAAAAAATCAGACAATAAATCAAACGGCAAGTCCCACAACTTGCCGTCTTTTTTTTGTAACAACTTAGCCGGTTTGCCCAAAATTGCAGCGGAGTTTTAGCTTGCGACCTAACATTCTTAAAGCCGCCGGCTAAAGCTCGCAGTACACTCAGGCTAAATTGTTACCTTTTTTTTATTTTTTATCGTCTTCATTATCCTTTTTCCCCTCTTTTTCGTCTTCCTCTTTTGCCAATTTTTCGGCAACAGGCGTGTTCGCTAAAGTTACTTCTTGCACAAATTGCAGCCCTTTGAGAAAATCCACATTGTCAATTTGGGTGTCATTTAAAAAGATGTAATTCAATGATTTACAATTTGACAATGCCGAAAAATCGCTGATGTCGTTGAAACTTGCATCAAGCCGGCGCAAAGCAGAAAGTTTAGAAAGCGGAGCAATATTTTTCACTAAGGTTCGCGAAAAACTCAAATCAGTCAAGGCAGTCAATTCTGAAATTGCGTCTAAATTCGTAACGGAAGTTTGCGACAAAAAGAGTTTTTTCATTTTAGGAAATTTTGCAAGCATTTCTATTGCCGCAATTTTTGTTTGATTAACATCAAGCATTTCGAGTTCGACCGCATTTTCCAAGCCGTTCAAACTTGCGGTCGGTGTTCCTGCCGCGATGCAAGTTTTTAATTTTACCGCATTTTTTAAAGCCGAAAGTTCTGAAATTTTTGAAAATGAGGCATTGAAAATTTCCAAATGAACCATGCCGGAAAGCGGCGTAATATCCGTAATATCAGTCCTTTCTATCGCCAAATCTTTAATATTTGTTAATCCCGCAATCGGTTTAAGCTCGTTGATTTTATTGTTTCCGACACTGAGCACTTCAAGTGCGTGTGAATTTTGAAGACCGTCAAGAGAAGTAATTTTGCAGTTTGCCGCCATCAACTCACGCAATTCCGTGCATGCAGCAAGCGGCGACAAATCCTCCGTCAGGCTGTTCCATGCAAGAATACTTTTTAATTTTTTTAGGTGTGCAAGCGGAGCAATATCTTTCACGGGCGTATCTACAAGGCTGATTTTTTCCAATTCGCTCAAATTTTTCAGCGGTGTGAGGTCTGAAATTTTTGTTTTGGAAAAAAACAATCTTTTGAGTTTGTGATTATTTTTGAGGTCATCTAACTTTGTAACGCCGGTTTCAGAAAGCGATAATTTTTCCAAATTTTTTAAATGTGCCAAAACGGATATGTCGGTAATTTTTTCACAATCGGAAGCCCAAAGTTCCGTTAAATTTTCAAGATTTTTAATCGGACTGAGGTCGCCGACATTAGTATTGACCATACGGAGAATTTTTAAAGATTTCAGCCCTGCAATTGTGCTGAGGTCGGTTACGTAGGTGTGGGAGCAATCAATTTCTTCAATTTTATCGAAAGCTTTC
>JBPOJO010000112.1:0-3057 GCA_052033485.1 Bacteroidota bacterium
AATATCGGCATTCAAAGCAAGAAAATGCCAATCCGCATAGGCAGGATTGACCGTTTTTGTCCACATCTGAACCAAAACTCCCGAAGCATCGTAAAGTTTCGCTTGCATTGTCAGAACCGGCTCCAAAACCGATTCCGAAGATAAAACACCGCCTTTTGCCGTGCTTTCTTTTTTTGTCAGCAATTTTTTTTGCCAAAGGAAAAATTGTACGCAATTATTATGTTAGTATCCGTGTAAATAAGTGCAAGCGTAAAATTGATACACATTTTCTCCACCCGGAGCAAGGGAGCACTCAAAAATATCGCCACATTTTCCACGAACTTTGAAATTCTGATAAATTTGACCACTTCTTGTATCAAAGATACCTTCTTTAAAGTCATAGATTACCCCACCTTTTTGCTCAATAAATTTTCGGCACAATTTAAAATTAACTGTATCAAAGTCTTTATAAACAGACATTGCAAAAAAATCTTTTTCATTAGAAGCCGAATCTTTAGTATACAAATAAGCACAAGTTACGCTGTCCTTATCTGTTTTGACATACGCGTCTCCTCCGTCATATCCAACTTCATAAGATTCCTTGTAACCGTTTTTTTTTAAACAATCAACATTCCGGTTGAAAACAAATGGATTTTCTTCAAAAAGTTCGCAGTTGTCCGCATCCTGCATCCTGCATGAAATGAATAAAGAAATTAAAATGATTAAAAGGAGCTTCATCTTCTCTTTCTGTTAGTAATATCAACTCGTTTTGAATTAAAAGTAAAATCAATAAAATAGTCAGTTTTTGCCGGGTGAGAGGATAAATTTTTTCGCGCAATAGGATTATAAGCCCCACTTCGAATTTTCTTGAAATGGTTATACAGTGCATTTGAACCCTGTGGTTGCTTTTGGTTCCAAAAACTAAAGTCTTTGTGCTTGTGATAAATCAATTCGTGAATTGTTACAATACCTAACGTTACACGCGAATATTGAGCAAGCCCTTCTTTGTCCTCAAGTAGAGGCAACCCTGAATGTACAATGAAACTAAATTTTGATTTGTTGTGCCCCATTCGCTCTTTTTCTCTGCCCATATCTGACACTTCACCTGTTACCCTTTGGTCAGCATTTAACACATCCCAAATGGCTTTTGTGTATTCATCGGTGTTCCAATCAAAATTATTTGATGTTAAGATACGGTAAAAAACTTCGGGTGGTTTTGAAGCATCAAAAATCAATCTGACTGTTTCAATGCTGAAAGGCAGTACAAAATTGCTGTTCTTTGCTCCGTAAACATTTTTAAAAACATCGTTCAGGTCTTTCACAGTCAAAGCTGCATCATGTTGTTTTCTATACATCACACCACCTGCCCATGCAGCTTTCTTCTTGTCTATATCTGACGGATTACCGCCTTTAGGCTTAATCTGCTCAAAAACCAAAGACCAATCAAGTTGTGGAGGTTCATGTGTTTCGCTTACAGAAGTTTGTATTTCCGCCATCAACCCCGTCGGGTCTACAAGCGAAACCGGATTATTCAGCGCGAAAGCCATCGGGGATATGCCCGGTGTCATCATCGCGAGGGCATCTACCCCCCAAAGTCTCCCTACCTGCGCATCTACGGGACGAAAAGCCGTCTCAAGCCACTCTAAGTCAAAGGACGTTTCACGCTCACTGCCGGCGTTGGATTGATAACGATTCTCTCCGGTGTTTTGTTGTGTTTGGAGGTCGGTTTCTTCGAAAGTTATTTAACTAATGCTATCAACTCTTCATAGTAAAAAAAATATTCTTTTTGATGAAAATGAGCTTTTAGGACGTTAGATAAAAGATGTTTTAAAAACTCTTCGTCATAAGAAATAATTTCTTTTATTTCTTGAACATAAAAAGGATTTCCTGTGAAGCGCAGCAGAAATAAGGCAGAAATTAATTTAGCGTCATTAAAAAACTCTTCGTCATCTAAAATATTATCAAATAATTTTTTGTAATGAGGAAAATTATAAAAAGTTAATGCTTGATAGGAAAGGTAAAATAAAGCTGAGGCAGTAGAAAAGCCATTAACACTGCTTTTTTTTATCAGCTCTTCACATCTTTTTTCAAATCCGTGCAATTGCTTTTCATAAGCAAAATCTAACAAATCACTTACTAACATCTCATCAGAGGTTTCGTCAAAAATAATTTTTGAGATATGTGCCTTTATGATGGACATATTTTTCTCTGTAAAAGAGTCGTAATTTAAAAGAAATTCGCCAATTGTATAAGCGTCGCCATTTTCAAACATCAAATGTAATTTTGCATTTGATGTTTTTTTCATTTTAAGCATTTCCTCCAAGCAGTTATCTAGTTGAAGGAAATGTTTAAAACTTTCTCTACTTTTTTTCGACATTGTTTTTTCCTTTTTTGTAATCACTCTGTTTTTTTTCTGTTTTTTCTTGCTTGGTTTTCTTTTGCTTATCACTTTGCGAACTATGCCTTTCTCCCGTAGCCTTTTCATGAGGTTTAAGTTTTTCCCTCATTTCCTTTTTCGTAAGCGTCCCATTATTTTTCTTTTCAGTAAGTTTCTTTAATTCATCTGGGTCTAATTTAAGGTTTCTTTTCCCACCTTTAGAATTTAAAATATTATTTTCTGCTACTGCCGCCCTCCCTTTTTGGTCTTTAAGCGACGACATCCCCCTTGTTGCACCAGCAGAACCCCATAAAGCAGTTGCAGCGCCAGCCAATCCTGCAGGCGTACCTACAAGAGCCAATGTCCCACCACTACCAACACTTACAGTCAAACCTGCCGCTGCTGCGCCACTGCCACCATCTGCCATAATCAATCCCGCAGCCATACTTGCAGCATCGCCTAAGTCTTGACCTTGGTTATAGTCTGCTGCATTCTCATGCGTTACATTTTGTCGAAAATTAACACCTGTGAAGTTATCCACGACTGCAACCACAAATCCCATAACTTTATCCCAACCATTTCTACCATCTGGGTCACTAAATCGAATAGGATTATTTTCTGCAAAATGAAACGGTGAAACTTCAAAATATTCATCAGCTAATGGGTCTAAACTCCACCATCTGCCTAACTGTAAATCCAAA
>JBPOJO010000649.1:0-1854 GCA_052033485.1 Bacteroidota bacterium
ATTATGGCAACTTTGAAAGAAAAATTTGGAAAATTTGAATTGAGTAAGGAGCAGGTGAAAGCGGTGAAGGGGGGAGCTGTGTATTGCTTTGTTTTAAGTCAAGTTAATGCTCAAGCTGACAATAAGGTTTGGCAAGGAACTTTTTATTCACTTGAGAATGCTATGGACAATTTTAATTCCTCTGAATGGAATTGCTGTGGGTACCAGCCACATTGCTTTCGAGTTCGAGAATATTAACTAAATTTTTTTAATGCGTGTGCTTTTGACAAAGCTTCCTATATTCTTTCACCTGAATATATGTAGCTTTTCAAAAGCATTTTAATTCGGACATCATATAGCCGCAGCAAGAGAGGGTGATTATTTTTGCAGGTAATTTTAGTAACACAACTAACAGATTTCAGCGAATAGTTTGTTTGTCTTCGATTAAATCTGTCAGTTCAATTTTATTTTTACCAAAGGAAAAAGTCTATCACTTTCAGTCAGATTCAGACAAACATCTTGTTTTTAAAAAAGTATTCACTTTCTAATTGAGTTCAATAAATGAATTGCAAAAAATCTCACCCTCTAATTAAAATAATTATATTGTTTATGTTTGGGATGTCCTCACACTTACGTGCTCAAACAGAATTGAGCTTTACAGGTAAGTGGGAGGGAGTTGTTGTATTTAATAGTCATAACATTAACCTTGTTACAACTCGAAACGACGGTTTAATGTCGTGTAATTTAATACAGAACGGAGACACAATATCAGGTTCATGTACAACTATTCTCGACGGAAAAATTACATACAGAATTCTCGGTGTAATTCGTGGCGACAAAATTGAATTCAAAGAATTTGCGCGAAAAACTAAAACTAAACTGAATAAGTATTTACAGCCAAAAAATGGATTTTTTATCTTGGGAGGTTGTATCAATTGTGCAAACATTCCGAAAGGTAAAAAAAGACTTGGGCTTAGCGGTGGCTTATCTGTTAAAAATCAACCGATGACGGCTCATGTAATTTTACAAAAAGAACTTTATCAACTTGATAGTCAATCAACAGAAACAAAACCCAAAGAGCTTCTGCCTACTTTAGTGCTTAAAAATCTTCATTTTGCACTTTCTTCGCATGAAATTACAGGCGAAAACCCCGACCTCGACCGCCTTGCCGCGCATCTGCTCAAAAATCCTTCCGCGCGTATACGCATAGAAGGGCACACAGACAAGGAAGGCGATGCAAAATTTAATCGCGAACTATCCGAAAAACGCGCCCTTGCCGTGAAAGAATATTTGCTCAAAAAAGGTGCGAAATCCGAACAAATCACCACACTCGGCTTCGGTGAAGAAAAACCTTTGTCAGAAATAGCGGAAGAAAATCGCCGCGTTGAGGTGTATTTTGAAAAATAATCAATATTTTTGTCGAAAAAAAATGATACCCAAAAAAGAAATTCAACAATATTTGAAAGCAATAAAAACGGTTGAAAAATTGTATCTTTTGGGTTCTTTTGCGCGCGGTGAAATTCATGAAGAAAGTGATTTTGATTTTCTCCTTGAATTAACTTATGAAACCAACCGTTTTGATTATTTTTTGTTCATGGAAATGAAAGATTTTTTAACAAAAGTATGTCTAAGAAAGGTGGATTTAATCTCTGCAAAAGGACTTTCGCAGCATTTGATTTCCTTTATCGAAAAAGATAAAATTCTGATTTATGATAGATAGGCTTGGTGATAAAGCGCGTTTGAAACATATTTTTGAGGCTACAGAATTCATTCTCGAATTCAGTAAAGGCAAAAAATACCAAGAAATATGTCGTGATAAACTACTTATTTCGGCTGTTGAACGACAATTAGAAATTATCGGAGAAGCAGCAAACA
>JBPOJO010000795.1:0-6609 GCA_052033485.1 Bacteroidota bacterium
GTCAATCAGGTCAAGTCCGCTGTTTCTTAAGGTTTTAACTAAATCAGATGCCATAGTTATTGTTGAAAAAATTGTTGTCTACTCTGCAAGCTTTTCGACTCCCGCTGCACACTTATGGGCGTAGCAAGTTTTAATATTTTTTTGGGAAATCAAAAAAAATATTGATGTTTTTTTGATTAAATTTAAAAGCAATTAAGTATTCGAACAAAATTAGTTGTGATTTGCCCGCCGTGCTTGTGTCCTCACATGCGACTTTTTCTTTTGCACTGCAAGTCGTTGTGAGGACACAGACAACGGCGGGCAGATTTATTTTCACAATTTGAACAAATGCTTAAAACAGTTATTTGTGAAGACACAAACTACAGCGGAGGGATTGAATAACAGTCTTTTGCAATGAAAGCATACTGCGAAAAAGCGGGCACTAATAAGGGCTTAACATTTCTTAGATGTAACTATTTAGCCGTGTTGCCCAAGAATGTAGCTCGAGCTTTAGCCGGCGACCTTGATATCTTTCTCCTTAAATCCGCAAGCTGAAGCTGCGCTACACTCCGGCTAAACGGTTACGCTTAGATAAATATTTACGCTTGTGTAAAGAAACGGTGAAGTCAGAAAAAAAGTAAAAAATTTTATTGTTTTTTCACTTTTTTCCCCTCAAATAATCATACTGTAATTTTTTTCTAAAAAACAATGACTTTTGTCAGCTTTTAAAAAAAATAATTATTTGAATTTTGTCTAAATAAAGACAAGCGATTCTGAAAACATGAAAATTACCTTTTTTTTCCGCTGTTTTATATGCTTTTGCACAGCATTTTTTCCCGCACTTTCGGCTTTTTCTCAACAAATCAGCGGTACGGTACGCGACATGAGCACACGCGAGAGCGTTGTCGGCGCGAATGTACGCTTAAAAAATCTCAACGTCGGTTCACAAACAGACACGGACGGAAAATTCAGTTTTAATTTCCGAGAGAAAGGCGTTTTTACCTTAGTCGTCAGTATGATAGGCTACGGAACTTTCTCAAAAACATTGAATTTGAAAGGAGAAGATATTAATTTAACAATTTTTTTGAGTGAAAAATTAGATTCGCTCAGTGAAATTACCATCAAAGGCGAATTGGAAAAAGGTGCCGAATTTGGCTTGGCGCGCCTGTCCGCAGTCGACGGAGTGGCAATTTACGAATCCAAGAAAAATGAGGTTATTTTAATGAAAGATATTGCCGCAAATCTTTCCGTAAACAGTGCGCGGCAAGTTTTTGCCAAAGTTGCCGGCTTAAATATTTGGGAAAGTGATGCGGGAGGATTGCAAATCGGAATCGGTGCGCGCGGATTAAGCCCGAAAAGAAGTTCCGAATTTAATATGCGGCAAAACGGCTGCGATATGAGTGCGGACGCACTCGGCTATCCCGATGCCTATTATACGCCCCCGACCGAAGCCGTTGAAAGAATTGAAGTTGTGCGCGGCGCAGCCTCCTTGCAATACGGTCCGCAATTCGGCGGAATGGTTAATTTTGTCATGCGCAAGCCGCCTGCCGATAAAAAAATTGAATGGATTTCGAGAATTACCGGCGGAAGTTTTGGTTTGTTAAATATTTTTAACAGTGTCGGCGGAAAGTTAAAAAAATTCTCTTATTATGCTTTTTATCAGCATAAAAACGGAAACGGTTGGCGCGCCGAATCGCAATTTAACTACGATATGGCGTTCGCCAATCTGAAATACGATTTTTCTCCCAAAGTTTCTTTTGCCGTCGAACTGACAAAAATGCACTATCTTACCAAACAAGCCGGCGGTTTGACAGATGCACAATTTGAGCAAAATCCGCGAATGGTTTTGCGTCATCGCAATTGGTTCGGCGTGAATTGGAACATGGCTGCCGCTGTTTTAGATGTCAAAATTTCCGACCGAACAAAACTGAATTGGCGGACTTTCGGGCTGTACGCAGGACGACAAGCCTTAGGCTATCTTGCACCTCCGAATCGCACGGATACGCAAGGAAATCGCGACTTTTTGTCAGATATTTACGGCAACTACGGCAGCGAAATGCGCATTTTGAAACATTATAAATTCAAAAAACAAACATCTGTTTTGTTGCTCGGTGCGCGGTATTACCGCGGTCATCTCAACAGAAAACAGGGCGAGGGCACAAAAGGAGCTGATGCCGATTTTTATTACCTCAATCCCGAGAACTTGGAAGGTTCTGCGTATATTTTTCCGAGTGAAAATATCTCGCTTTTTGCCGAAAATATTTTTAATATTTCCGAACTTTTCAGCATAACGCCGGGAGTTCGTTTTGAGAATATCAAAACAGCATCGGAAGGCTATTATCGGGAAAGAAATTTTGATTTAGCCGGCAATGTTATTTTGGACAGACAAATTTC
The DNA here is from genome assembly GCA_052033485.1 of Bacteroidota bacterium. Classification (GTDB taxonomy): domain Bacteria; phylum Bacteroidota; class Bacteroidia; order Cytophagales; family Bernardetiaceae; genus JBPOJO01. Next base: position 2,374 of record JBPOJO010000795.1, read on the forward strand.
GGACAGCAAAAAATACACAAGAAGTTTTATTTTGACCGGTATCGGGGCAAGCTTTAAACCGAGCGAAGATATTGAAATTTACACCAATTTTTCACAAAATTACCGGGCAGTCAATTTTAATGACCTTCGTGTCAATAATCCTAACTTGCGCATCAACGAAAATTTACAAGATGAGAAAGGATTCAACGCGGATTTAGGCGTTCGCGGCAGTATCGGCGGTTTTTGGGCATTTGATGCAAGCCTTTTTTTGCTTTCTTATCAAAATCGTATCGGTACAATTCTGCGTGCAGATACGACTTCAAGCGTTTTGTACCGCTATCGAACCAATATTTCCGATTCGCGCAACATCGGACTTGAAACTTTTACGGAGTTGAATGTGAGTAAATTATTTTTAAACAGTACGACAAATTTTATTTCTGTTTTTGTCAATTTTACGCTTCTTGATGCGCGCTATCTCGGTTCGCAGGAAGCGGCTTTTAAAGACAAAAAAGTGGAATTAGTACCAAATGTTTTGTTGCGTTCGGGCATTACCTACAAACGAAAAAATTTGACTACTTCGCTCTATTGGTCTTACACGGGTGCGCATTTCACGGACGCGACAAACGCCGAAAAAACTGCAAACGGCGTTAACGGCATCGTTCCGGCGTATCAAGTGGCGGATTTTTCGCTCAAATATTCTTTCGGAAAATTTGCCGTCGAATCAGGAATTAACAATATTTTTGACAAAATGTATTTCACTCGCCGTGCCGATGCCTACCCGGGTCCGGGTATTATTCCGTCTGACGGACGCAGTTTTTATTGCACATTGCAAGTAAAATTGTCAAAATAGTTTTACTTTCGGCGTGAAAATAAATCGTGAAAATCTGAGCTTTGTTATTCGTAAAAAATTTTTAACCATGTTGCCTAAAACCGATAAAATTTTTTCACTTTTACTAAAACGTGTACCGATTTTTATTGCCGTAACGCTTCTTGCTGTGCTGATGCGCTATTTTTTTGTGCAAAATAATCACTCCGAAGACGACAAAAATGATGTCGAAAAATCGAAAATTGAAACACCGTCAAATAATTTTCCCGACAGTATTTTTCGCCGCGACACATTAAAAGCAGCAGAAACTGAGCCGGCAGCTACAGACGAAGTTGATTTTGAAAAGTTGCACGACAGCACTTTTGTTGAACTGATTCAACTTGATTCGGATTTTGTGCTCGATATTCGCTACGCGACGGAAGATAATTTTATGAAAAAAAAAGTATATCCTTGTGCAAAGGCTTTTTTGAGAAAAAAAACTGCTCTTGCGCTCCTACGCGCACATGAGGAGGTAAAAAAAATGGGTTTTCGTTTCAAAATTTACGATGCATATCGCCCTTTGAGTGTGCAATGGATTTTATGGAACAGCACGGATAAAAAGCAATATGTGGCAAACCCTAAAAAAGGCTCAAATCATAACAGGGGTTGCGCGGTTGATATTACTTTGGTCAGAGATAAGGATTTAAGCGAGTTGGATATGGGAACGCCTTATGATTTTTTCGGAAAAGAAGCGCATCACAGCTATACCGGAATGAGCAAAGAAGTGCGTGAAAATCGCAATATTTTGCGAAAAGTACTTGAAAATAACGGTTTTAAAGCCGTTTCTCATGAGTGGTGGCACTATGATTTTCTTCACAAATATCCTGTTTCGGATTTTCCTTTGCCGTGTCGTGAGTAAAGCCGGAAACGGGCATTGTCGCATAAAAGATTTTTGACTTCAAAGTGTTTTTTTTGTCAAAAATCCTGCGTTTTAAGGCTTACAGCAAAGACTTTTTTCGTTTTTGAGTTTTTTGTGCTTACATTTGTTGTCAAATAGGATAAAAATATGTCGAAAAAGCCTCAGACCAACTTAAGCATTAGTGAGCGTTTTCGCAATGTTGCGGAAAAATGGTATTTACTTTCGCCGCTTTATTTCCTGATTTGGACAACACACACACCCGTCCTTAATCCGAATATCAAAAGTATTCGCGTCGGCAGCGGAATGATTGAATACAATCCCGAATTTATTGACGATACGGACGATGTTTTGCTCCAAAAAATATTGGAAAATGAGATGGTGCGCATTATTTTAAAACACCCATATTCGCGCAAAAAAGAAATCGCCGAAATGAGTTACCTTGCAAGCAATATCACCCTGAAAGAACATTCGGACTCGGGTTTGCCCTTTCCGACTGCCGAGCAGATTTTCGGCAAAGAAGAAGCTAAAAAAAGACATTTTGAATGGTATTATGAAGAATTAATGCAAAATACGGAAAAACATCAAAACAAATCGGGCGAGGAAAATGAGCCGCAAAATTCGGCAGGCGGGAAAAATCAAAACAGCAGACAAGCAGGAAAACAAGCGAAAAATCAGGAAAGTCAAGAAGAGCAGCAGAGTAATTCGTCGGAAAATGAGGCGGATACAAACGAAAAAAATGAAAATTCTTCTTCAAATACAGCTCAAAATCAGTCAGAGGTAGAAAATTCGGATAAAAATATGCCCTCGTCGCCGCAATATGAACCGCAAAAAACGCCTTTGGAAGATTATTGTTCGAGCGATTCGGGGCGTGAAAATACGGAAAATTGGCAATATGACGAAATGAAGCAAACGCAAATCAATGAAAAAATAGAAGATATTGCGCAGCGAAATCAATGGGGCAACATAACAAATTCCCTCCGTGAGCAGGTTTTAGCGACTTTAAAGCCAAAAATGGATTATCGGGCGGTTTTGAGTGCTTTTCGGGCGAGTATTCTTTCGCAAAAACGGGTTTTGACGAGAATGAAAGAAAGTCGGCGTTACGGCTTCCTCTATATGGGCAGCAGGCGAGATTTTGCGACAAAATTACTTGTTGCGGTTGATGTCAGCGGTTCGATGAGCAGCGGCATGATTGCCAAAGGTTTTTCGGTTATCAATCAGTTTTTTCGCTACGGCATTGAGCGTATAGATGTGATGCAATTTGATTGTGAAATTCAGGGGAAAATACAAAAATTTCAAAAAGCGCAAGCTAAAATTAACCTTATCGGACGCGGCGGCACGAATTTTCAGGTAGTTTTTGACTATATCGAAAAGCACCGCGATTACGACGGTGTTATCATTTTCACAGACGGTGACGCTTATCAGCCGAAACGCGGGAACAATCGGAAAACACGTATAATTTGGCTTTTTGATACCTTCGACAACTATCAAAAATCACATCCCTTTCTCAGCGCAACCGGCAAGTGTACGTATATACGAGAATAGAGGCGCATACTGCCTTGTACGTTTCTTACGGCAGAGTTTATTGTAAAAATACTCTGCGTTCAAATGCGCCTTTGTTTTTTAGAAGCCGTTTTAAAACCGTCTTTTCAATAAAAAGCGTTCAAAAAATTGTAACTTTGTGTTTCAAGCTCATCACTAAAATTAAAAGAACGCTTATGCAAAGTAAATCAAAATCTACACCAATCCAAGCGATATTTCAGAAAAATTTTGGGAAATTTTAAAAGAATACCTTCCGTTAAGTAAAAGCAACAAAACAATTGGCGGTTGCCCTGCGAAAGATTTGCGAGCCATCGTTAATGCGATATTTTATGTACAAAAACGGGTTGTCCATGGCGGAGTCTTCCTCACGATTTTCCAAAATGGGAAACTGTTTATGGTTATTTTCGTAGGTGGAGTTCTGACGGTACTTTGGAAAGGATACACAATAACATTGTGAAGAAAGTGCGTGTAAAAGCGGGTCGTTCTCCCTTACCAACAGTTGCATGTATAGATTCACAAAGTGTTAAAACTACGTCAATTGGAGGAGAAGACCGTGGTAATGATGGTGGAAAAAAATTAAAGGACGGAAACGCATTATTTTAGTTGACACCATGGGACTTATGATAGCTTTGCACGTATGTGGAGCTAATATTTCTGAAAAAGAAGGAGCTAAAAATCTCTTAAACAAACTGAAAACACAAAACAAAGACATTTGTTAGTGTTTGAACTTCGTCAAAGTTTGGGTTGACGGTGGTTATAGAGGAGAGGATTTAATCAATTTTGTTAAAAATTTATGGAATTGGGTTTGGGAAGTTACACTGCGCTCCGGTGACGTGAAAGGTTTTGTTGTCATTCCTAAAAGATGGGTGGTCGAACGCACTTTTTCTTGGTTTGACCAATCCCAAAGGCTGAGCAAGGACTACGAAAAAACGTCAAAAACAGTGAAACTTTTATTTACATCGCTATGACACGTATTATGCTTAATCGGCTTTAG
>JBPOJO010000171.1:0-6786 GCA_052033485.1 Bacteroidota bacterium
TATTTTCCCACACTGTGGAAAATGTAAATGAACTTGTCGAAAAAAAGACAATTGCACACAAAGCAAAAGCAGAACTGATTTTCCTTTTGTAAATAGTTTTTTAAGTGAAACAAACGTCAGAATTCAAAAACGGACGCGCAAATCAAAAAAAAAGAAAATAGCTTTCCAAGTTTTAAAGGTTAAAAATTGTTATATACAAAAAATATTACAATGTTTTGGTAAAAAGACATGTAAGGCATTAATATTCGAGATAAATCTTGGTCAAAATTTCCTCCATCTTGTCCCCCACCGCGTAAAGCGGAGTGATATAATGATTGTTTTGGAAAGAAAAACAAAGCGTTTTTCCGGATTTCGTGAGCAAAAAACCGCTCAATGAATGATTGTTGCTCAACGTTCCCGTCTTCGCATAAAGAAAAACAGGCTGAGATTGATAACGACTTGCCAAAGTGCCCGCTTTTCCGCCTATCGCAAAAATTTCGAGCAAATCTTGTTTCGGAAGTTTGCTTTCGCGCCAAATTTTCAGCAATATTTCAACAAAATTGTCGGGCGTAAACAAGTTGTAGCGCGACAGCCCCGAGCCGTCGACCCATTTCGGCGGATTTTCAAATCGAAAATGTTTGCTTTGTACATAGTCAATGACGCTTTCTGTTTTCAGTTTTTCGAAAAGATAATCACTCACAAGCAATAAAGTTTGTTCGGCAAGAAAATTATCGCTCTGCCGCATCATGCGCCTGAGCATCGCAAGTTTTGATACGGAAGTGAGGTATTTTGTTTTTGCCGGAATCGGGTAATGCAGCAACTCAACACTCTTTTTTAAGGTGTCGGCAAGCAATTTTGCCACAAAAGCCGGCGCAGCTTTAAAAGGGAGTTTGACAGTTGCCGCCGATTTTTTGCCCGCAATATGAAAATTATACAAATTTCCGTCCTGCTCCCGATTGACTTTCACCGGCGAGCGTTTGATTTCGTCATTCACGACCGGAAATTCACATTCAAAAGACAACTGCTCAAAAATTTTCGGCGAAGCGGTGAATTTACACTCTTTATCCGCCGAAAAAATAACCATATTTCCGTATATAGGAAAAGGCGATTTTTCGGGCACAAATTTGCTCAAATAATCGTCCCACGCCCACCCCGAGCCGAAATGTTCGTCTTCATAATTGCTCAGAGAAAGAAAAATTTTTTTATCGGTATTTTTAAGAAAATCAAAAACTTTGTAGTTGAAAAAATTAGGATTTAAAAAAGTCGGGTCGCCCGTCCCCCAAATAATCAAAGAATCGCCCTTTTCGAGATAGCGGAGGGCATTTATCGAATCTTTGAGATAGCGCAAGCCGGCATAAAGCGTCGGAATTTTTACGTTTGAGGCAGGCGTAAAATATTTGTCATTATTGATTTGAAGAAGGTATTTTTGTTTGTCAACATCATAAATCGAAAAACCGTGAAAACTATTTTTGAAAACTTTCGCCTCCGTGATGTCTGTTTTGACCGTTGCCCAAAAAATTGAATCGTTTTGCGCCAAAACAGCCGTGTCGGAAAACAGGAAAAGCCCTAAAATTAAACAAAAATTAAACTTTATGAAAAAGAGCATGAGCGTTTTTTTTGGTGAAAAGGCAAAACAGAATTGCCGCAGCCGACAAAAATACGAACGAAAATGAATATTAAGGCATCAAAACACGAATTTTTCGTCCAAAGTGCCAAAAAATTATTTTTGAGAGCCTTTTGAGAACACACTTGTCATAAAATTGTCATTTTTGATTAATTTGATGTTAAAAACAAGTACTTTTGAAATATTCTTACAAGTGTATATTTTTCAAAATTTTAATAACAAAAACAGCGTGTTAATAAAATAATCTATTTTTTTTTAACCGAATGAAAAATTATTTTTTGTAAAAAAAGAGCGTTTTTGATATTTTATGATATTTTTAAGCTCTTTTTTGAGCGTAAAAAATTGTTTTTTCATTTGCAAATGATTGATTTACAGAAATTTAATAAAACAGAATATTCTTCTGCCTTTTTGATGCTAAACAAAAGCATCTTTGAAAATATTTTAAAAAACATTTGCAAGATATTTTTATTCACCATACCTTTGCGGCACAAATTGTATTTAAACCAACCAAAAACTTACATGAGTACGACAATTTCTACACCTGCCAATTTTTTCAAAAGCCTTGCATTGTCAATCATTGCATTTTTGACAATCGGCTCACTTCAAGCGCAAGATTGGATGCGCTCGGTTGAAAACGGAGGAAAACCGAATTTTTATCAAATACAAAATGATTTTAATGCTTATTGGAAAGGCAAAAAAATCGAAAAAGGCAAAGGATACAAACAATTTAAGCGTTGGGAATGGTTTTGGGAGCAAAGAGTTTCGCCGCAAGGTGAATTTCCGGAGCAAGGAATGGAAATGCGCGAATGGGAATTATATCAAAAAGAACATAACATCGCACAACAAAGAACAGAAGCAACTACTGCGGATTGGTCTTTCATGGGTTTGACCTCATCGGCGGGCGGTTATGAAGGCATCGGCAGAATTAACTGCGTGGCTTTTCACCCGACTGTTGCAAATACATTTTATGTCGGAAGTCCCGGCGGCGGCGTTTGGAAAACTACCGACGGCGGCTCTACTTGGGCTTGTTTGACGGACAATTTACCGGTTTTGGGCGTAACGAACATTGCTATTGACCCGACGAATGCCAACACAATCTACATCGCAACGGGCGACGGTTACGGTAATTTTGACACAAAAAGCGTCGGTATTTTAAAATCAACTGACGGCGGTGCAACGTGGAATACGACAGGTTTGTCATGGACACAAACACAACAAAGAGTTATCGGCTCAATGGCTATTCACCCGACAAATCCGCAAATTCTTTTGGCTGCCACATCGGTAGGTATCTACAAAACGACAAACGGCGGTTCAACTTGGTCGCAAATTACGACTTTCCACACACAAGACATCAAATTTAAACCCGGCGACCCGACAACAGTGTACGCAACTTCTTACGGCGGCACATCGGCAAATGTTTATCGCTCAACCGATACGGGTTCAACTTTCACCAAAGTAACAAGTTATACAACTTTTAACCGCATCAACTTGGCAGTATCGCCCGCAAACACGGCACTTGTTGTCGCACTTTGCAGCAAAGCAAGTGACCAAGGTTTCGGCGGTCTTTATACATCAACAAACAGCGGCGCATCTTTTGCCGTAAAATATAATGCTTCTACTAAAAACCTTTTAGGTTGGTCAGCTACCGGCAATGACGCAGGCGGGCAAGGTTGGTACGATTTGTCAGTTGTGGTTTCACCTACAAATGCAAGTTTAATTTTTGTCGGCGGCGTAAATACTTGGAAATCAACCGACGGCGGCACTACTTTCAACTTGAACACGGCTTGGACAAGCGGCTCAACTTACAATCCGAACAATGTTGCGGTCGTACATGCCGACAAACACTATCACGCTTACAACGCACTCAACGGCTACCTCTATGAGTGTAATGACGGCGGTATTTACAGAACAACCAACAGCGGCACTTCTTGGACAGACCTCTCTAACGGCTTAGGCATCACGCAATTTTACCGCCTTTCTAATGCACAAACCGACGGAAATCAAATTTTGGGCGGCGCGCAAGACAACGGTACAAAAAAACGCGGCACAACAGGTGCTTGGACAATGGCAACAGGCGGCGACGGCATGGAAGCGATTATAGACTATTCAAACAGCTCCTATATGTATGCGTCTTACGCACAAGGTGTTATTTATCGCTCTACAAACGGTTTTACGACAAGCAGTTACACTGAAATCTCTGCTAACATTCCCGGCACACCGACAGGTGCGTGGGTTACGCCTTATGTCATGAGCGGCACAAACTCTTCGACACTTTATGCCGGTTACAGAGATGTTTACAAAACGACCAATCGCGGTACTTCTTGGACAAAAATTTCAACAAGTTTGAGTACAAGCGATTTGATTTCTTTGGCAGTTGCACCGAATAATGACAACACAATTTACGCGGCTTCTTACAGCAAAATTTATCGCACAACGAACGGCGGCACAAATTGGACAGACATTTCGGCAGGTTTGCCTTTCTCATCTGCGAACATGACTTACATCACGGTTCACCCGACTAACAGTCAAACGCTTTATGTAACTTTTTCAGGTTACAGCAGCGGAAATAAAGTTTTCAAATCAACAAACGGCGGTACTTCTTGGACAAATATTTCAGGAACTTTGCCGAACCTCCCCGCAAACTGCGTTACGATTGACAAAAACGGCAACGAGGCTCTTTATGTGGGCTGCGATGTAGGTGTTTTCTACCGCGACGCAACCATGACTGATTGGGTAGTCTATAATCAAGGATTGCCGAATGTCATTATCAATGAGTTGGAAATCCAATATTCAACCGGCAAACTCCGTGCTGCTACTTACGGACGCGGCGTATGGCAATCAAGCCTTTATTCAGGCTCGGCTGCTGTTCCGACCATCACCTCTTTCACACCGGCAAGCGGCGCAGTTGGCACAAGCGTAACTATTACGGGTACAAACTTCACCGGCGCAACGGCAGTTCGTTTTAACGGAACAAACGCAACATACACAGTCGCATCGGCAACTTCGATTACGACAAGCGTACCGACAGGCGCGACAACAGGCGCAATTTCTGTCGTAACGGCAGGCGGAACGGCAACAAGTTCAACAAACTTCACCGTAACCACCGTTGCTGCTTACTGCGCATCAAACGCGACAAACTCCGCTGATTCGCGCATTGACAACGTAACTTTTGCGGGAATCAACAACTCCTCAACATCGGCTTGCGCAACTTACACGGATTACACCTCAATTTCAGGGAACGTCAATCGCTCCGGAAGCTACTCATTAAGCGTAACACTCGGCACCTGCGGCGGAAATTATGGAAAATTCGGCAAAGTGTTCATTGACTGGAACAACGACAAAGATTTTGATGACGCAGGAGAATTAGTCGCAACATCTGCTTCTATAAGTGCAACAGCCGCTTTCACGGCAAGTGTCAGCGTCCCCGCAACGGCAAGTTTAGGCGCGACTCGCATGCGTGTAGTTTGTACGGAAGCATCTGCGGCATCGGGCGTAACGGCTTGCGGCACATATTCTTACGGTGAAACAGAAGATTACAGCATCAATATCAGCGAAGGAACGCCGACACCCGCACCGACCGTTACTTCATTCACACCGGCAAGCGGCGCGGTTGGCACAAGCGTTACGATTACGGGCACAAACTTTACCGGTGCGACGGCAGTTCGTTTCAACGGCACAAGCGCAACTTTCACGGTTACATCGGCAACTTCGATTACGACAAGCGTACCGACCGGCGCAACAACAGGCGTTATATCGGTAACAACCGCAGGCGGAACGGCTAACAGTGCATCTAACTTTACCGTTACAGCCGCAACTTATTGCGCGTCAAACGCGACAAACTCCGCTGATTCACGCATCAACAACGTAACTTTTGCCGGAATCAACAACTCTTCGACAACGGCTTGCGCAACTTACACGAATTTTACTTCGCTCAGCGCAAACGTTCTCAGAAGCTCTTCTTACACAGTCAGCGTAACTTTGGGTACTTGCGGCGGAAACTACACAAAATACGGCAAAGTGTTCATTGATTGGAACAAAGACGGCGACTTCACCGACTCAGGCGAAACGGTAGCAACTTCAACAGGCATCAGCGCAACGGCAGCTTTCACGGCAACAGTAACCGTACCGGCAACAGCTTCTTTGGGAGCAACTCGTATGCGTGTTGTCTGCGTTGAAACAAGCGCGGCAAGCAGTGTATCATCTTGCGGAACTTATACTTACGGCGAAACAGAAGATTACACCATCAATATCGCTGCGGGTTCAATCACAAGACCGCAAGACAACGGCAGCCTTGTCAATGCAAACAAAATCGAAGTGTTGGTTTATCCGAACCCCGCAACTGACCTTGTCAATATCGAACTTACACAAGCCGCAACAGAGGCTAAGTTGGTGATTGTCAATACACTCGGTCAAGTGGTTTATCAATCAGAAATTTCTGAAAACCGCCATACTTTGGATATGAGCAATTTTGCGGCAGGTCTTTACTTGATGCAAATCAAATCTTCCGAAGGTGAAATGACGGAACGCATTGTAAAACGATAGTTTGACTTATTACCAAAAAAACGCCGATGCAATGCACTTTGCATCGGCGTTTATTTTTCAAATTTTGCAGCAAAATTTATGTACATGAGAATAAATACCAAAAATATTTTTGGAGACAAGAAATAGAATTTTTTTTTCATCGGAATCAAATCTTCGGGAAAGAAGAAAAACGCGGGAAAGTTGCACACGGATAAATTGTGAAATGAAGATTTTTTGCCCTCGCTTGCCTTCTCGCCGTTGTTTGTGTCCTCACAAGCGACCTCCGCCGTTGTTTGTGTCCTCACAAACGACCTCCGCCGTTGTTTGTGTCCTCACAAACGACTTCATTCAATTAGCCCCTCGCCGTAGTTTGTGTCCTCACAAACGACTTCATTCAATTAGCCCCTCGCCGTTGTTTGTGTCTTCACAAACGACTTCATTCAATTAGCCCCTCGCCGTTGTTTGTGTCTTCACAAACGACTTCATTCAATTAGCCAAGCAAGTCGCTTGTGAGGACAACCGCAAAAAAAATGTGCAACGGACTTCAGTCCGTTATCCGCGGCACAAACACAGACGAAAGCCTATACTACGAGCTTTGGTACATTTTTTTGCCAAAAAATTTTTTTTGAAATACCTTTTGATTATTTTTGAAAAAAATTACG
>JBPOJO010000087.1:0-13188 GCA_052033485.1 Bacteroidota bacterium
TAAACTGCGCCGCCGCTTACGCCTGCCGTGTTGTTGGTTAAGTAGGAAAAGTATATTTGCGATTCCAATGCTCCCGTGACGGCACCGAATACGCCGCCTCCTTTATCGGCAGCATAATTGCAGTAAATATTACACCAAACAAAATTAACTCTTGCTGAGGAATTGATGAGTACGCCGCCGCCGGCATTATCGGGAAAAGCAGCCCCGTCTGCATTGCCGCCTTTGATGTGTATTCCTGAAATTTCTGCATAACTTGTAATACTCGCATCGGCAGTAACGACGTGCAAACTGTTGTCGGCATAAGTTACAGAGGGCAAAGGAGAACAATTGTCGTCATTGAGCAAATCGCCGCTCAAAATGGTTAAAAAAACAAATGCGTTTCTGCTGCCGCCGCCCGAAGAATAACCGCCAAGCCAAACCATACCTTCTTTTAAAGAAAAAGTAGCATTTCTGTCTAAGGTATGCGCCGCGCCGTTCCAGTCGGGCTTATACGTTCCTTGTGCGATTCGGAGCGTGTCGCCGGGCAGGGCGAGTGTGAGGGCATCTTGCAGCTCCGTAAAGGCATTTGCCCAATTTGTGCCGTTATTTAAACCGACTGCGGTTTGGTCTACATAAATGTTTCCGCCCGCGAAAAGAGGCATTTGAGCAAAAATTAAAAGCAAGAAGAAGAAGAAAAATTTCGGCTTCATATCGTTTGCATTTTTGGTTTTGTTGTAAAAAAGAAAAAAAAAAACGGGAAAACAGAATTCTGTCATTTCAAATTTCAAAGGAAAGAATTTTCGGTCAAAAAAGGAAATTTTTTTCCCTAAAATCATTAACGAAAAGATATAGCTTTCGTTATGTTTTATAATAGAAATTTTAAAAAAAATATTGAAGCAAGCTAAAACAAAAACAATAAACTGTCCGGTATTTTGGGTTGCGAAGCTAAAAAAAACTTAAAAATTACCAATATACAGTTTGTATTGCTTTGACAGCTAAATAATTACACCTTACCCGGCGTGTACCGCGAGCTTTAGCTTGCGACCTTACCCTGCGTGTACCGCGAGCTAAAGCTTGCGACCTCACCCGGCGTGTACCGCAAGCTTTAGCTTGCGACCTCACCCTGCATGTACCGCGAGCTTTAGCTTGCGACCTTAAGGTTTTAAAATCGCCGGCTGATACGCGCACTTGAGCTATACATCTTGCAATTTTTTAAGTGTTTTGTATGCCGGGTTGCGAAAAAATTCGCCTGAGCGATTAAGAAAACCGTGCTACCCAAAAAACATAAAAATTTTCCGAAGTTATCAGCGAACTTATAAAAAAGCAAATTAGAGAGTAAAAAAAAGGACACACTCGTCTTTGATTGAGGCGGCACTGAAAAGCTAAAATCTTGTTTAACAGTCGTTTGTGAATAAATAAACAAAGGCAGTGCGCAATCGTTCTTGTGCCGTACCTTTAAAAAAATTTAAAACGCTCCAAGAAATAAAATTCACCTGACGTTTTTTTATCGGCACTTTCAGAGACAGGGCATGTTCATAAAAAAATTAAATCTGATTTTTGAGCAGTGTATTGTGAGCATCTTGCTTACAAACTTTGTTTTAGATGAGGCAAGCAAGATGCTTGCTTTACTTTGTTTGCATCGCCCGGCTAAAATTCATGCCCTCAAATGGTAAAAATAACGCGCAAATTTTTTATGAACAAGCCCTATTTTCAGAGATGCTTGTTTTTTTCGTATTCAATTCTTTTGTAAGGCTTTGGCTTTTATCGTGAATGTAGTTAAAAAAAAAAGCGCGCAATTTCAAAAAAAAATATTAAAAAATAAAAGTATTTTTTTTGAAAAGTTGATTTTTTCAAAAAAAATAACTAACTTTGCAGCGAAATCTACAGTACACCTCACGCGAATTAGTATGTCAAAACTGCGAATATTGTACGTTACGAGCGAAATCAATCCTTTTTTGTCTATGACGGCAGCATCGGATTACGTTCGTCGCCTCCCCGAGTTAATGCAAGAAGACGGTATGGAAATCCGAATACTAATGCCGAAATTCGGTATTATTAATGAGAGAAAAAATCGCCTTCACGAAGTAGTTCGCCTTTCCGGTATTAACATTTCAGTTGCAGACGAGGAAAGACCTCTTTTGATAAAAGTTGCTTCAATTCCGCAAGCTAAATTGCAAGTTTATTTTATTGACAATGATGAGCTTTTCCAAAGAAAAGAAGTTTTTTGTGATAAAAATGAAAAAGCATTTACGGATAACGATGAAAGAGCCATATTTTTCTCTAAAGGAGTCATTGAAACCATTCGTAAATTAGGCTGGGCACCCGATATTGTGCATTGCAACGATTGGATGTCCGGATTGATTCCGTTCTATTTGAGAACCACCTACAAAAACGACCCCGTTTTTAAAAATACCAAAACTGCTTTCACACTTTTTGAGGACAGCCTGCTGCAAAATTTCAAAACCGAAGGACTTTTTGACAAAGTCCACAACGACGATATCACCGAAGATGATTTTCAAATTATGTCGAAAGGCACAACGGATTGCTTCATCAAAGCAGGCGTTTCGCATTCCGACATTGTCATTATGTCAAGCGATAAAGCCGAAGAGCGTTTTGCCGATATGCTTTCCGAAATTCCGCTCCACAATAAACGTGTTGAGCGCGTAACTTACGACGAACTTTCGCGCGATTATTTCTCCGAAATGTACCTCGATGCGGTAGGAGAACTAAAAACAGCTTAATCAGTACGGTCGGCATCTTGCCGGCGAATTTTTAGGTTTGTTGCGCCGGCAGAAGCCGACGATACATCAAAAAAAACCGAACATTTAAGGATGTTCGGTTTTTTTGTTAAAACGGTCAGAATAAAATACCGACAAATTTGTTTTTCATGGTCGGGCGTACGACAAACATTAAATAAGCCCAATTCTGCGAACCTTTTATCTCAACTCCTGCCGGAACTTTGAGGGTTTTGTAGGTATCGCCGGCAAAAAATTGGCTGTAACCGCCTTGTAAAGAAACCGATTTATTGAGGTTGAAGCCGAAGGAAAAATCAATTTCTGAGCCTAAACCTTTTGAAAGTTCCTCATTATTGGCATTGTATGCCGCCGCGTTGGATTGAAAAAAGTGAAAATCCAATTGCGCAAAAAATCTTGCACTGTACCGCTGACGAATTTTAGCATAAAAATCATTCAATCCGATGGAATTTTCGAAAGCTCCGCTGACAAAAAACAAGTCCATATAGCCGTTGTGAGCATGATTTGTGCCGTAAAGCGGTGCGTAAGAATTGCTTTTGGTTGTTTCGTTTGTTTTTGTACCGCTCAACATCTCAAATCCGGCGGCAAATTGGAGGTTTTTAGCCGGCTCGCTTTCGCCCTCTTGCGCTTCGGCAAAATTGATTTGATGTTTGATTTGAAAATTCACATTGTACGCGCTGATGCTTTTATCCTGAATGGTTTTTCCCGCTTGAGCGTAAAAAAATGCGGAAAAAGTCGTGTTATTCATTTTATAGCGCAAAGTCGGAATACCGAAAGTTTGTCTGTAAAAATGTTTTCCGCCCTGCTCTCTGCCTTCATTCCAAAAAAGCAAAGAAACGGCAAATTTTCCGAATTCATTTTCATACCTCGCCAATTGTGCCGTTTTGTATTGATTCGCCAAAGTATAAGTCGTACCCGACAATTTTGGTTCTTGTTGATTAAAACCAAAACCGAAATGAAATTTCGCCTTATCTTTTTCATATTTTAACAAGGCAAAATCGTGCGCACGCGCCTGCATAGCCCAGTCTAAGTTGCCCAAAAACCTGAAATTATCGTAGTTCAATTCCTGACGACCGACTTTTAAAGTCAATTTTTCCGTCAAATTGGTTTCCGCCCAAGCCTCATGAACCGACAAAAAGCCGTCCGTTGCTTTCACTTGCGGCGTATTGCCGAAAGTTCTGATGTCTTGTATGCTGACAAAAAAATTCAATTTTTCCGCTTTGTATCCTGCCTGCAAACGAGCGCGTTGCGTGATAAAAACGGCTGCTTCCTGATTTTCGGCTAAAATGCTGTTGTAACCGTTGCGGTATTCGGCTCTTTGCAAAAATTGTCCGTCAATATTAAATTGTGCTGACGCACTGCCTGCGACAAAGAAAAGGACTAAGCCGACAAGAAAAAAATTGATAATTCTCATATTAGGAAAAATTTTGTTTTTTAATGTTAATCAAAAAAAATACAATTTCACAAAAGCAAAAACAGAAGTGCAAAAAAAATTGACAAAATAAACCACAATGCTCAAAATAATGCTAATTTGAGCGAATTTTGAAACACTTGCTTATTGATTTGCAAGTCTAACGACGCGCAAACTTAAACAAGAATTTCTTATAAAAACAAAAAAATGAGGAAAAAAATTTTTTTTGTCGAATATTTTTTTAAGTAGAGGAAAAAATGTGCGGAAACTATCGGCTTGTTTTCAAAAAAAACAAAAAAAAATCGCCGACAAGTTGTCGGCGATTCTATTGAGGCAAAGCGACAAGGTTTTTTAAAACCTTACATATTAAGCAATTGCAAATTTATCGGCTCAAATAAATATTTCGCTCGTTATAAATTTTGCGGAAAAAATCGTCCGAAAGGTCTTTGATGAAATAAATTGCTTCACCGGTTGATTTCATTTCAGGACCGAGCTGTTTATCTACGTTCGGGAATTTATTGAAAGAAAATACCGGAATTTTTACCGCAAACCCCTCTAATTGCGGGTTGAAATGATAATCTTTCAGTTTTTTCTTTCCTAACATCATTTCAGTTGCGTATTTGATGTAGGGTTCTTTGTAAGCTTTGCAAATAAAAGGTGCGGTTCGCGATGCGCGGGGATTTGCCTCAATGACATACACTTCATTGTCTTTTATGGCAAATTGAACATTAATTAAACCTTTGACTTTCAAGGCAATCGCAATCTTTTTGGTATAGTCTTTTATTTTTTTAATGACATCTTGCGGCATGCTGAAAGGCGGCAAAAGAGCGTGCGAATCGCCCGAATGTATGCCCGCAGGTTCGATGTGCTCCATGACTCCTATGATGTACGCATCTTCGCCGTCGCAAATTGCATCGGCTTCGGCTTCAATTGCCCCGCCTAAAAATTCGTCAATCAAAACAGTAGTATCGCGCGGCATTTCTTTGAAAATTTCTACAACATGCTGCTCCAATTCACGCTCATCAATGACAATTTTCATACTTTGACCGCCCAAAACATACGATGGGCGCACCAAAAGCGGAAATTGCAATTCTTTAGAATAATCCAAAGCCTCGTCTGCGTTTGAAATAGAATAATAGCGGGGATAAGGAATGTTAATTTCTTTTAACAAATCTGAAAAACGTCCGCGGTCTTCGGCTAAATCCAAACTTTCAAAACTTGTACCGATTATCGGAATACCGTAGCGGTTCAATTTTTCGGAAAGTTTTAAAGCGGTTTGTCCGCCTAATTGTACGATAACGCCCTCCGGTTTTTCATGTTTGATGATGTCGTACAAATGTTCCCAAAAAACAGGTTCAAAGTATAATTTATCGGAAATATCGGGGTCGGTAGAAACCGTTTCGGGATTACAATTGACCATAATCGTTTCAAAACCACATTCGCTTGCCGCCAAAACCCCGTGAACACAGGAATAATCAAATTCAATTCCTTGCCCGATGCGGTTCGGTCCTGAGCCTAAAACAATGACTTTGGGTTTTTCGGAGACGACGGATTCATTTTCTTCTCCGAAAGTTGAATAAAAATAGGGTGTTTTGGCTTCAAATTCAGCCGCGCAGGTGTCGACCATTTTGTAAATTCTTTTCACGCCTAATTCTTCACGGCGCGCATAAACTTCACTTTCCAAGCAGCGGAGCAAATGTGCAATTTGTCGGTCGGCATAACCTCTTTTTTTGGCTTCGTTCAACAAATCGCGCGAAATATTTTGAATGTTGCATTTCTCAACTTCTTTTTCAAGCGAAATCATTTCTTCGATTTGATGCAAAAACCAAGGGTCAATTTTGGTCAAATCGTAAATTCTTCGAAAAGAAATGCCCAATTTGAAAGCATCATAAATCCGGAAAAGCCTGTCCCAACTCGGCGTGCGCAATTTTTCCCAAATTTCTTCCTGATTGACGGATTCTTTTCCGTCCGCGCCGACTCCGTTTCGGTGAATTTCTAAGGATTGACAGGCTTTTTGCAAAGCTTCTTGAAAATTTCTGCCGATACCCATTGCTTCGCCGACGGACTTCATTTGAAAGCCCAATCTCGTGTCCGCGCCTTTGAATTTGGCAAAGTTCCAACGCGGGATTTTGACGATGACGTAATCAATAGAAGGCTCAAAAAAAGCGGAAGTGCCCGTAATGGGGTTTTCCAAT
The DNA here is from genome assembly GCA_052033485.1 of Bacteroidota bacterium. Classification (GTDB taxonomy): domain Bacteria; phylum Bacteroidota; class Bacteroidia; order Cytophagales; family Bernardetiaceae; genus JBPOJO01. The sequence continues at coordinate 6,339 of JBPOJO010000087.1, forward strand.
TCGTCCAAATTGTAACCTACGGCTAATTTTGCGGCAATTTTGGCAATCGGATAGCCGGTGGCTTTTGATGCCAAAGCAGAAGAACGCGAAACACGGGGGTTAATTTCAATCGCCATAATTTCATCATCAGCGGGGTTGACGGCGAATTGAACATTACAACCGCCGGCAAATTGTCCGATGCTGTTCATCATTTTGATAGCCAAATCGCGCATTTTTTGATAGAGCGTATCGGGCAAAGTCATGGCAGGCGCGACCGTGATGGAATCGCCGGTATGCACGCCCATCGGGTCAAAATTTTCGATTGAGCAAATAATGATAACATCGCCTTTATTGTCGCGGAGGAGTTCCAACTCAAATTCTTTCCAACCGATGACACTTTCTTCAATCAAAACTTCGTGAATCGGAGAGGCGTGCAAGCCGCGTTCGAGGCATTTTTCGAACTCCGAACCGTCCGTAACGACGGCTCCGCCTGTCCCGCCGAGCGTAAATGAGGGGCGAATGACAAGAGGAATCCCTATTTCTTGTGCAATTTTTTTCCCTTCCAAAAAGGATTTTGCCGTTTTACCTTTTGCCACTCTGACACCGATTTCTTCCATTCGGAGGCGAAAAAGTTCGCGATTTTCAGTTGTATTGATAGCGTTCAAATCCACGCCAATCATTTTAACTTTATATTTTTTCCATAAACCTGCTTCATCACACTCAATAGCGAGATTCAAAGCAGTTTGACCGCCCATCGTAGGCAAGACAGCGTCAATATTATGCTTGATAAGAATTTCTTCGATAGAATTTTTGTTGAGCGGCAGGAGATAAACGTGGTCGGCGTTCATCGGGTCGGTCATAATCGTTGCGGGGTTTGAATTTATCAAAATAACTTCAATACCCTCTTCGCGCAAAGAACGCGCCGCCTGCGAACCCGAAAAATCAAATTCGCAAGCCTGACCGATAATAATCGGACCGCTTCCGATTATCAACACAGATTTTATATCTTGATGCTTTGGCATAATAATTCAATTAATGCTTTATTTCCGGCAAAATTATGAGAAATGTCGTTAAAAAAAAATTTTTTGCAGGATTCCGAAGGCTGAATTTCGGACTTGCGAATCCGTCGTAATATTTTGAAAAAAAAGTTAATTATTTAGCTTGTTGGCAAAAGAATGAACTGTAAACAATCATCTTGCTAAATTTAGCCGGCAAGATGCCGACAATACTATCAGGCTAAACAGTTACAAAAAAAGAAACTTTGCGTCAGAAACAAAAGCGAAATTAATTTTTCAAAAATTCAAAAAAATTGCTGTCTTTGTCAAAGAAAAAAGCCGAAGAGGTGCGCAAAAAAAAAAGAAATTCTGTTTTGCAAATACGTTCGCAGTCTCAGAATTGCAGGTTTTTCGGACGGAAAAATTGCCGAAACGATTGATAAGGTGAAAAAAGTTTTGTGAGAGAATCGCCTGTCATAAAGGCAGGAAATCGTAACTATTTAGCCGGTTTGACCAAGAATGCAGCGCGAACCTTACATTCGCTTGTTTCAAGATACCTGCCTCCCAATCCGCAAGCTAAAGCTCGCGGTACACTCAGGCTAAACAATTACAGGAAATCTTTGATAAAATCCCACAAGTAAGCGAATAAAAAAGCCCAAAAACTGCCGCAGACAAACATTGAAAAGATAATTTTTGCTTTTTTTTCGCCAAAACTCACCGCTATTAAGCTCCCGCCTATCGGACTGAACAATAAGGGCGTTAAAAAACTTACCCCCCAAACGCCGTATTTGCGCCAAAGGCGAACAAGACGGCGATTGCGGGGTGAAAATGTCCTTTTTTTCGGAAAAAATGAATACAATTTACGGCGCAGCTCAGCCCCTAAAAAACTGACAGTCAGCACACTGAGCATCATGCCCGAAAGGGTTAAAAAAGCAATTTCATGCGCCGGCAACGCCCAATACGCCCCGCTGACGGGACCGAGAATAAATTTGAGGCTGCTCGGCAGAGCAACCGCCGATATTTTTTCCAAAAGTGTCATATCATCTGTTTTCAGTGCATTCTGTCAGCACGAAATCCTATTTCCCGTAAAATTTTCGCCTCTCCGTCGAGAAAATATTGCCAACGTGCGTCAACATTTTCTCGTTCGGCATACTTACGCGCAAGTGTAATGAAAGTTGTGTAGTGCCGCGCCTCGGAAACCATAAAATTATAGTAAAATTCACGCAATTCTTTGTCTGCCAAGTTTTGCCACAAAACTTTAAATCGCTCGCAACTTCGCGCCTCAATCAATGCACAAATGAGCAAACGGTCAATTAAACGGTCGTTTTTTGAACCGCCTTTCAGCATCAAATCTTGCAAAGCAAGCACATATTCGTCTTTTCTCTGCTTGCCGAAAGTTAAGCCTCTTTCCCTAATTTTTGCCAAAACAGCTTCAAAATGCGCCCACTCCTCCGAAACAATCGGCGTAAGCTCGTCTACAAGTTCGTTCAATTCCGGGTAAGCAATAATGAGCGAAATACATGAAGAAGCCGCTTTTTGCTCACAATAAGCGTGGTCGGTGAGGATAAATTCGATGCTCAAAGCGGCAACATCTGCCCAACGCGGGTCGGTCGGTAATTTAAGGTGCAGCATTTTATTCGTATATATTTTTTCAAAACTATTTTTCCAAAAGAATTCTTTGCGAAATACTTCTTGCCAAAGTTATCTCATCGGCATATTCAATTTGACCTCCTACGGGCACGCCGCGTGCGATTCCGGTAATAATAATGCCGCTGTTTTGCAATTTTTTTTGAATGTAAAAGGCAGTAGTATCACCCTCAATCGTCGCGCTGATAGCCAAAATAATTTCACGTGGTTTTTCTTCCTCCGCCCTACACAAAAGCGCGTGCATATTCAACTGCTCCGGTGTAACGCCTTCGAGCGGCGAAATGACTCCGCCGAGAATGTGGTACAAGCCTTTAAATTGCCCCGTACTTTCCACCGCCAACAAATCCGGAATGTCCTCAACAACACAAATCACACTTGCTTCCCGCTGAGGGTCGGCACAAATTCTGCAAATTTCGGTATCCGACGCAACACCGCACCTGCGGCAAAAAACAGTATCATGTCGCAATTTGCGCAGGGATTCAAGCAAATCGTCTGTCGTTTGTTTGTTTTTTTTGAGCAAATGCAGGGCAATGCGAAAAGCCGATTTTTTCCCAATTCCGGGCAATTTGGCTATTTCTTTTACGGCATTTTCAACAATTTGCGAAGGAAAATTCATGTTTACAGGCTTAAAATGAAATCGGCAGTTTTCTTTTTTTTGGCAAAATGAAACACAAAACTACATATTTTTTTTTGGCAAGAGAAATTTACAGGGCATGTTCATAAAATAATTATTCCCTTTCGTATGATAATTTCGTACTTCTTTGTAGTACGATTTTGCAAAAAATTGTGCAGGCGAATTGGATTTTACAAGTTATTTTACTGCGGTTCTATAACTCGAAAGGGAATTAAATATAAAGTTCCTAACGGAACAAAAAAAAGAAGATGAAATATTTTCTACCAATATTCAACGCCTAAAGGCGTATTTTGTGCCGTTAGGCACTTGATATTGGTAGAAAATAGTGATATCTATCTTACCCAATGTCCCGATAGGGACTATATGTTTTTGTCTTTTTTTTGCCAAATTCTTATTCCCTTTCGTATGATAATTTCGTACTTCTTTGTAGTAGGATTTTCCAAAATTGTGCAGGCGAATAGGATTTTACTGCGGTTCTATCACTCAAAAGGGAATAATTTAAAATACGTTTTTATCACTAAAAAGGGAATAAGTCGTCGTCTTTGTCATCACAACAACTTCATCCTGCGATAGGTTATTGTCGCTTGTGAAGATACAAACGACGGCGAAGCTTGTAATGACACAATCCTCGTCGGAAAATACGCTTCAATTTTCCGCAATTAAATTTGCGCAAAATTTCTAAAAAAAAAATTCAAAAACACAGACTCGAGAAGCAGTTTTAACTCCTTAACGAGTCTGTTTTTTTTGCTTACACAATGTCGCCGAGCAGCGGACGCATCAAAATTTCTTCCACTACGGTTCTTTTGGAAACTTTGAACGCCGAAAAAATCATTTCCGCAACGTCTTCTGAGGGCATAAATCGCTCATCGGGCAAATCGGTGCCGTTCCAACTTGCGGTGAGCGTGGCGCCGGGCAAGACAGCAGTAACGCGAATATTGTCTTTTTTCAATTCCTCGCGCAAAACTTTGGTCATGCCGTACAAGCCGAATTTAGAAATGCAATAACTTCCGCCGTTTGTGTATGCCGTAATGCTTGCTGTTGAGCATATCACAAAAATGTGCCCCGCTTTTTTCTCCTGCATGAGGGGCAAAAACGCGCGGGTGAGGTGATAGGCAGAATAAAGATTGGTTTCCGTCGTTTTTTCAAGTGTATTTTCGGTTTCATTTTGGATTTGACCGGGTACAAAAAAACCGACATTATTGACCAACACTTCCACAAAATCGGTCTTGGAAAGCACAAACTCCGCAAATTTTTTTACGTCATTTTTTTTGGAAAAATCCGCGACGAAAGTCAAAATTTCGGTTTTGTATCGCGCTTCTGTTTCTTTTTTGAGGGCGGCAAGTTCGGATTTGTTGCGTGCGCAGGTAATGATTTTTTTGCCTTCGGCGGCAAATCTTTCAATCACCGCTCTTCCGATACCTTTTGTTCCTCCTGTTACGATTATCATATTTTTATGTTAGTTTTTGAGAAATATGTTCAATATTAACTTCTTAATAAAACAAAATTCTGCAACAAATTAACAAAGACTCCTGCCTATAGCAGTTCATTAAATCCGATTACACTCTAAGATTTTTGAAAACCTTAGGGTGTAATCGGATTAAAAAAACAGCCTTCTCTAAAAGGCTTAGTGTCCGCCTTCAAAAAAAATCCCCGTCAGCGGCTAACAACCGCCGAGCGGGATTTTTTTTGAGTTTCAAGCGTGTTAAAAAGACTAATCAGTCGGACAAAGCAATAACATTTTTTTGAGAAATGTTATTGCTTAGCCCTTTTTGCAGGCAAAAGCACCAAACTTTTTTCTGTTCCGGTACTTAAGCAATCAGCCAAAATTAAAGTTTAAACCTATAAGGTTTTAAAAACCTTATAGGTTTGATGCAAAAACGACTCAAGAACTAAAATTTCTTGTACCTAAATTGCACTTTTAAATTGTCCAATTACTTATTTCATTAAAAACGCAATTAAATATTAGCCAATACTTTAGGCGCGCCCGAAAGTATTTCTTCATTTGCAAAATCGGAAAAATCAGCAAAGTTTTTCACGAAAGCCGCCGCCAATTTTGAAGCCGTCGTATCGTAAGCAGCTTTGTCTGCCCATGTCAAGCGCGGATTGAGGATTTCACTCGGAACGTCGGGACACGCCAAAGGCATCATCACGCCGAAAACAGGGTGCGCCTCAAAAGCCACTTGATTCAAACTGCCGTTCAACGCCGCCGTAATCATTGCGCGTGTGTAGGAAAGTTTCATACGATTGCCGACTCCGTAGCCGCCGCCTGACCAACCCGTGTTGACCAACCAAACATTAACTTTGTGCTCACGCATTTTTTTGCCGAGCATTTCTGCATATTTTGTCGGGTGCAAAGGCAAAAAAGCTTGTCCGAAACAAGCCGAAAAGGTCGTTTGCGGTTCGGTGATGCCCATTTCAGTGCCGGCTACTTTTGCGGTATAGCCCGAAATGAAGTGATACATCGCTTGTGCCGCGTTCAATTTTGAAATCGGCGGCAAAACGCCGTAAGCATCACAAGTGAGGAAGAAAATATTTTTAGGAATGCCGCCGACAGATTTTTCGAGCGCGTTGTCAATGTAATCAATCGGATAGGAAACGCGGGTATTTTCGGTAACGGAGCCGTCTTTGAAATCTACCGTGCGCGTATCTTTGTTAAAAACAGTGTTTTCGACCAAAGAACCGAATTTAATGGCGTTCCAAATTTGCGGTTCTTTTTCTTTTGAGAGGTCAATCGCTTTTGCATAACAGCCGCCTTCAAAATTGAATACCCCCTTGTTTGTCCAACCGTGCTCGTCGTCGCCGATGAGATTGCGATTCGGGTCAGCGGAAAGGGTTGTTTTGCCTGTACCGGAGAGTCCGAAGAAAATCGCCGTGTCGCCTTCTTTGCCGATATTCGCGCTGCAGTGCATGGACAAAACGCCTCTTTCTTGCGGCAAAATATAATTCAAAACGGTAAAAATCCCCTTTTTCATTTCGCCGGTATAGCCCGTACCGCCGATAAGAATGATGCCTTTGGTGAAATTAATCACGGCAAAATTTTCTTGGCGCGTGCCGTCTTCGGCAGGATTAGCTTTAAATTCGGGAATTTGAATAATCGTAAATTTCGGAACGTGTTTGGAAAGTTGCTCGTTGTCAGGGCGCAAAAACATATTGTAGCAGAAAAGATTGCACCAAGGCGAGGTGTTGATGACGCGGAGGTCTAAGCGATACTCGTCGTCCGCGCCCGCATAAGCGTCGCGCACGTACAAGGTTTTACCCTCCAAAAATTTCATCATCTTATTGTAAAGTTTGTCAAAATTTTCGGGCGAAATAGGAAAGTTAATTTTTCCCCACCAAACCGTATCTTTTGTTTTTTCGTCAAGAACGGTAAATTTGTCTTTCGGTGAGCGACCCGTGAATTTTCCGGTATTGCAAACCAAAGCACCCGTGTCGGCTAAAACGCCTTCACCGCGGAGAATAGTGTGTTCAGTTAATTCCGCAGGTGTCATATTCCAATACACCTTTTCGGCATTGATAATGCCTAAAGCCTCCAAGCCATGAGCGGAGGATTTCAAACCTATTTCGAGCATAAAATTTTGTATGAATTAAAAAAAAA
>JBPOJO010000093.1:0-4701 GCA_052033485.1 Bacteroidota bacterium
TACACAAATGAACGATTTAACAGAGAGCGAAAACTCTATGAAGCGCAAATTGAAATGTTAAAAAAAGAACATGAAAGATTAGAAATCATTATTGAAAAGCTATTGAGCAAATAAAACTCAAAAAACCTATAAGGTTTCCAAAACCTTATAGGTTTAAAAAAAATATCAATCCGCGCCTAAAATTTGTATCCAACCTTTAATGACTTTCAATTCCTCAACGGGTTTCAAACGGATAAATTTCACTTTCGCCTCATAAAAATACACACCTGACGGAACTTGCCCTCCGTTACTCGTTTTGCCGTTCCAATTGACAAAAATATCCCCTTTCCCCTCATAAATTTTCTGCTCCCAACGATTGTAAACCGTAAATTCTACACTTTCCACAAAAAGCGGACAATGAATCGTCCTGAAAACATCATTTTTGCCGTCCCCGTTCGGTGTAAAAACGTTCGGAAGCATGAAATAAGGGCAGTTGTCAAGACAAAAAATCGCCGAACGAGCAGTTTCGTTCCCCGAACCGTCAACCGCCGCAATTTGATAACAACCCGCAACACTTCTGAACTGTTTATGCACAAAAAATGTGTCTTTTACACTCGCAAGCAATTCTAAGGGCATATTTTCCTTCGGCGCAAAATAAATTTTATACTGAACATCTTCATCATCACATTGCTCATCATCAGGCGCGAACCACGTCAAAACATTGTGCAAACTGTCTTTTCCGCAATTCGCAGGGTCTGTCGGGTCAAATTTTGAGCAATCCAAAGGATTTAAAACGGCAAATTGTGTAGGCGGACATGGCGGCGTATCGTCAAGCAAGGACGCACACAAAATTTGCGATTTATTCAAAAGCGGTTCCGCTATTTTTTTCATATCATACGTGCCGACTGTCGTAACGTAAAAACAATACAATTTTTTGGGCTGTAAAACTTTACCTTCCAAGTCTTTAAGCACTTTATACGTATAGCCCGAAGTGAGAACGTTTGCACTGTCAAGTTTTTCAAAATCACCCGCCGAATTGCGCATAAAAACCGCGTGTTTCGGAAATTTTGCATGATTATTCACCCAAGGCACAACCGCATTCCATGAAAGTGTGATGTCGGAAGAAGTTTTTGCAGCAGAAAGTCGCGGATTGGAAGCAGTCGCACTTGAATCAATGCGCTTATTTGCCGATAAAAAAACGATGCGATAGTTGTACGAAAAATCTTCCGTATTCAAATTTTTATCCGTAAAAACTGTATCATTTTCCGCAAAAATGCCTCCCGTTTGCGTATACGTGCCCCCTGACGCAGCCTGCGCGCGGTAGAGCATGTATGTGTAGGGGCGCGGAAATTTTTCGGTGTCAATATCAATCGGTTTTGTCCAACGCACCAAGATTTCGCCCGTACTTTTCTCCGTTTTTTCAACACTGACATTTGTGAGATAGGGCGCAATAGAAGGAATAAATACACAAACTTCCATTGAGGTATAGCCCTCGCCGCCCTGCGGTTCGGGGAAAATTGCAAAAATTCGGTAGCAATAAGTTTTGCCGCGCTGCAAATTTTTATCCGTATAAGTCAGCGTTCCGATGGGCGTTTGACCGATTTTTTTGTATCCCGTAAAATCCGGCAAGCCTGTTTGACAAGTATCGGGCTCAAAAGGAAACGAACCGTCGCGCCGCCAAACGGTCATTGCCGCAGCATTCGGACATTGATAAGAAAGCCATTGCAAAGTAACGGAAGCATTGACAACGTCGGGAATCGCGATGAGAGTGTCGGGTTTCGGACCGACCACTTTAATCGCCCAAGTTTGAAAACTGACCAATTTGTCATCTTGTCGCGCAGGGCGGTCTTCCGCTTTATGATGCACCAAATAAGGAATTCTTTTGACATCTTCACAAACCGTCGCCCAAAAAAAGTCGCCTGTTTCGCGTCCGTTCGGCGGTTGAATGTTGTTTAATTCAAAAAAAGCGTGATTTTTGGGGTCGGGTCGTTCAATCGGCGCGTACAATTCGCTGTAAGACGAAAGTTTGATAAAATCAAGGTCAGGGTCGGTAGAAATAACTTTTTTTAAGATTTCCGCGCTTGCCGTAACGCATGTATCCAAGGGATTAATGACAGGCGGTCGGTTCGGATTGTCGCGAACAAAAATCTGCATATCGCGGTTAATTTGCCCGATAAGCACGCCGTCGCGCCATTCTTCCACAATAAATGCGACATTGTATTGCCCGACTTGTCCGGGCGTATTCCAAATCAAATCGCCTTTAATCGGGTCAAGCGTGAGCGTGGTCGGACCGCTTCCGTCCTCTTTTGTGCCGCCGAAAACAGGCAATTCAATGTATCCGTCGACAAACTGCCCTTTTGATTTTTTGCAAACCGTCATTTTATACGCTAAACTGTCGCCGTCCAAATCATAAGCACCGGGGTTGTGGATAAAAATTCTTCCGCGCGCGGCAAAATCAATCGGCGGAATTTGCAAAATCGGCGAGCGATTGTAGCCCAAAAACGGCGTGATGAGGAAGGTGGATTCAATGTAAAAAGCAACATTGACGGAGTTTGGAATGTTGCGAATATTGTCATTGCGATTGCGAATGTAAACCCCGACTTTGTATTCGCCCGGTCCTGCAAAGGTGTAAGTTGCCTCGTAAATATTTTTTGTAGTGGCATTTCCGACGGGCATAAATGAAATTCGGGGGAATTTTTGCATCGGTTCGCCCGTTCCGAAATCAAAATCAATTTCATTATCGGGCGGCACACCTGCGTCGTCGGTGTAAATGGTGGCGGTAAATTTATAGGTCAGTCCGGGTCCGGGCATTCTGACGGCGGTCAAGTCGCCCGCGCGAATGTGCGTTGCAAAAGTGACGTAGGGCAGAAAAAGGCTTATCAAAAGAGCAAATGTTGTTAAAAAATATTTTTTTGCTGTCATGTTCATTAACTTTGTGCGGTTTCATTTTCACACCCAAAGTATCTCCAAGACACTTTGGGTGTGAAAAGAAAGATGTAAAAAAGAAATGCAAAGGCAAATATAGTTTTAAAATTAGGAAAAATGAGAAATAGTTTGCGCTTTATGTTTTTTTTGAAAAAAATTCAAAGAAAAATATTCGTTCGCATACCTGCCGAAAACGAAAAAAAACGGCTGTTCGTTGCGGCTTTGTTGCTGAAAATAATTTTTTCCCTGATTTATTCGCTTTACTACACGCACTATGCCGCGGGCGATTACGTCATCACGCTTCGCTCGGTTGAATTGATTGGACAATATTTTGAAGGAAATTATGCGGAATATTTTGAATATTTGATAACTTTTGAGCCGGCAGAATATCGGAAATTGACAGCTTCTTTGGGCGGACACGACAGCAGGACTTTTTTTTATTACAAAATTTTATCGGTTTTTTATCGGTTGTTTGATTCGCATTTCACAAGTGAAATCATGTTTCCTTTCCTGTCTTTTTTGGGATATTTTATTGCCATAAAACACTTTATAAAAATTTTTCCGCATTTATTTTATCCTCTTTATGCGGCATTTTTTTTAATTCCGACCTTTCTTTTTTGGACATCGGGCATACAAAAAGAAAGTTTGTGTGTGCCTGCAAGTGCGATTTTGTGGGCTTTTTATGCCGACATTTTTTTACAAAAAAAGACTTCAAACGCCATGCTTTTTTACGTTTTCACAGCCTTATTTTTATTGTGGTTTTTGCGCCCTTTTTTGTTGTTTTTCATTTTTTCGACTGTTTTTGCGGCATTTTGTTTTTATTTTTTAAAAAAAATGCAAACCTTTGAGCAAAATTTTACGGCAAGTGTTCTTTGGGTTTTTGGACTGCTTTTCTTGTTGCCGCTTTCTTTATATGGCATTGCGGATTTACTTTGGGACGAAAAAAGAATACTTTTCGCACTTTTTCGCAATTATTGGCTCATGGAATTATCCTCCAAGCCTGAAAATTTATTTGTAAACGGCTTATTTCCTGACTTTTATTATTATCGCGCTAATTTTTTGCAAATATTGGCGGGTGCTTTTATTTATCCGCTTTTTAATTTCGGCTCGGGCATTGGTTTTTATGTGGCTTCGTCGGAGCAGTTGCTGTTTTTGTTTTTGTTAAGAAAAATGAAATTTAGTTTGTTTAACTTTTCAGGCGAAAAAATAAGTGCATTTATTTTTTCACTCCTTTTTTATATTTTTCTTTCGGGCATTTCGCTCGCCTATCTGAGCCCAAACATGGGCACTTTTTTGCGCTACAAAACCACCTATTCCTTTTTACTTTGGGCGTTGGTTTTTGCGATGAATATGCCTCAAAGAAGAGACGGAAATTGAGAAAAAAACGCGATTTGCTTACGATTCTGTATTTTTTTTATACCATTTCCAAAAAACTTCGGTTAATTTTTCATTTTCCAACAAAAAACCATCGTGTCCGTAACGCGACTGTATTTCGATGTACGTACCGTGAGGGACATTTTCTGCGATAAAAATTTGCTCCGAAGGCGGAAACAAGATATCAGAAGTAATGCCGACGGAGAGGGTTTTAGCGGTTATTTTTTGCAAAGCGGCTTTCACGCCGCCGCGTCCGCGACCGACATCGTGGCTGTCCATAATTTTGGTTAAATGCCAATAACTGAACGCATTAAACCGCTTTCTGAGTTTTTCGCCTTGATAACGTTGATAAGACGAAGCGCGAAATTGGTCATTTTTTTCTTCCTCATCACTTTGTGCATAGAGGTAAGTTTCGTAGTTTCG
>JBPOJO010000197.1:0-3167 GCA_052033485.1 Bacteroidota bacterium
AAGAGGAAGTAGACCGTCTAACCAATAGTAAGGCTGAGGAAGGAGAAGAAGTAGAGCAGGCGCCCGCTGTTGAAGAAGATAAATGATTTTTATTTGCTTTTAGGAAAAAATATCCTAAGTATCTTGGAGAACCTTAGGGTGTTTTTTCCTCAGCTTTGGAGAAGGTGTTGGGGGAAATGAAAATCTTGAAAATAAAAATATTTTGCCGATAACTCAAAAGAAGAAAACTCTCTTATTTTATGCAAAAACAGTTTTTTTAGCAATTGGCACCACAAAAAGCATCTAAAGGGCACTTTGCGACCCAATTTATATTTTTAGGTATTTATGTTATTCTTTATTTAGCCAAAAATGCTCCAATCAAAATGATACATTCACCGCCGACCACGCTGAACCGATAATTCTCCCTTCCGCCTGCATTATTGGGGGGAATACAGTATGTTTGATTTGTCAATAAAATTTTAATGACACGGAATCGCAGGCCATCATGTACGAAAAATAACAATGTGCTCAACAACGAAAATTATCTATTAATTTAGGCGAAAAGTAAATTAAATACGCAGCGTATATTAAAAAAGAAATTACTACAGCAAAAATAAATTTCATTTATTTTTCGTACCTTTGTTATTAAAATTTCCTATTTCTATCAACTGTATGCGTTTTTGTTTCTTTTTGTTTTTGTATTTTACCGTTTTTGTGTGCAAACTTTTCGGACAAAATGACCTTCGGTTTACGCGAATCGGTGAAAAAGAAGGCTTAAAAAATCCGACGGTTTATGATATTGTGCAAGACGAAGACGGTTTTATGTGGTTCGGAACAGCAGACGGTTTACACCGTTTTGACACCAAAAACATACGTACTTTTTTGCCCGATTCTACCCAAAAAAATAAGCTGAAACACGAAAAAATCCTTAGCTTATTGATTGATTCTAAAAAAAGATTTTGGGTCGGAACGGAGAAAGGTGTGCAACTTTTTGACCGATTGACTGAAAAATTTACGGATTTTCTCCTCATTAATCAAGGAAAACCCGCCGGGGTTGTTGTTGCAATCAATGAAGACCGCGAGGGCAATATTTGGTTCGGTACGAACATCGGTGTTTTTTGTCTGAGTAATCAAAATGTGCAGTTTTACGAATGTCCCAAAGATGTTGTCGTTACCAATTTTGATAAATCAAATTTTATTTCAGGGCATGTTTTGCACGACAAAAACGGAAAATATTGGTGCTCCGTTTGGTTAGACCATTACAGCGTTACCGAAATAGATGTCAAAAACAAAAAAATTCTCGCCCCGAATTTTCTTACTTACGATTCGCACAATTCTTCAGTTATTAAGCCTGTTGCACAAGTTGAATTGCCCGAATTACTTGAAAAAATCTTTGAGGATTCGCGAGGAAACATTTGGTTTGCCTCTTTTATGGGTTTGTATCGTTATCAACCTGATAAAAAAGTATATACTCTTTACAGCAACAAAACCAATGAAAAAGGTTCTTTACCGAGTCGGGCAAAGGATATTTGTGAAGACAAAAACGGGACGATTTGGGTCGGAACTTACGGCGGAGGGCTTTGCCGCTATCACCCGAAAACTGAAACTTTTACGTCGTATTCGCACAATCCGTACAATCAAAACTCGCTCGGAAGTGATTATGTTCGCTGTTTATACCTCGATTCAGATGAGAATATTTGGGTAGGTACAAATCACGGCGTTTCAATTCTCAATCCCTTGGACAATCAATTTGAGGTTATTGCGCCCATTTTGGAAAACTCTCAAGGAGCTACTTTGGGTAATTTTCGTATAGATGAAGATGAAAACGGCGTGATTTGGAGTCGCGTTATCAAAGGGAAAGAATTTTTAGGCGCGGCGTATTACGGTATATACGGATATAATCCCGCTGCGCAAGAATTTATCAAAGTTCCTTTTCCGAAGCGTTCAAGAATTTTTCAAAGATTAAGCGATACCACACTTTTGATTCAAAGAATTGATGACAATCAAGAGACTTTTAAGAAAGATTTTTTGTATATTTGGAACACAAAACGTTACACGGCAACTCCTTATAAAATTTTTAAAACAGACTCGTGGATGTGTGCTGATTTTGTTTTTTATGAAAAGGACGAAAAATTATGGATAGCCAATTACACAACGGGATTTTTTCGGCTCACACGAGGTTCTTTAAATTTTTATACTAACCCGCAAGAAAAGGATTTTAAACACAATTTTTTTCACTCTTTAGCCTTGCAAGATTCCGACGGAAAAATATGGATTTCAGGCTATTCTGACCGATTATACTATTTTGACCCAAGTCAAGTCCCCCAAACGCTTGATAATTATGACTTAAAACTTAACTGCAACATTCAAACAGACTCGGTAATTTTAAATCAACTTATTCCCATTTTTTTGAAAAAAGAGAATGATATCAAAAATTACACAACGGCATTGCTCGAATACGAAGACGAAATATTGCTTGCCACTTCGGACTTAGGGATTGTTGTGGTGGATAAAAAATCAAAAAAAATCAAAAGAACTTACACGAAAAATGACGGACTGATTCAAAACACAATTTACGGAATGTTGCGCGACAGGCAAGGATTCTTTTGGCTTTCGCATCCAAAAGGAATTACAAAATGGGACAAAAAAAAGGGACATTTTGAACATTATTTTGTACAAATTGACTTGCCAACGGTAGGCATGAAAGAGCAAGGCACTTTCAGCGGAACTGCCTATTTAAGCCCTTTCACAGGAAAAATTTATTTCGGCACGGACGAGGGTTTAATTGTTTTTCAGCCCGAAAAATTAAAACAAAACGACAAAAAGCCGAATGTTTTTATTTCAAAATGTAGAGTTTTGGGCAAGGAATACGCTTTGGATTCGGCAATTAATGTCAAAAAAGAAATTATTTTACCGTATGATGAAAATTTTATCAATTTTGAGCTTGCCGCGCTGAATTATTCTAATTTTCAACTCAATCAATATGCCTATTGTATGGAAAATTTTGAAAAAAATTGGGTAGAATTGGGTACCAAAAATGAGGCAATTTATACGAATTTGCCACCCGGCGAGTATATTTTTAGATTCAGAGCGAGCAATGACAAGGGAATTTGGAACGAGGAAGGGAATTTTATTCGGGTGGTCATTTTGCCGCCTTGGTGGGCAACTTGGTGGTTTCGTTTTTCCGC
>JBPOJO010000316.1:0-3082 GCA_052033485.1 Bacteroidota bacterium
TCTGCCTTTTGAATGGTAGAAAGTCGGTGCGCAATAACGATTGCGGTGCGCCCCTGCATCATTTTTGAAATGGCATTTTGTATCAAAAGTTCGCTTTCCGTATCAATTGAAGAGGTCGCCTCGTCGAGAACAATTATTTGGCTGTCATAAATAATCGCTCTGACAAATGAAATCATTTGCCTTTGCCCCGTCGAAAGTGTCGCGCCGCGCTCCATGACGACATATTCCAAACCGCCGGGCATTTTTTCGATAAAATCCCACGCACCGACTTTTTTTGCCGCTTCGATAACCATCTCGCGCGTAACTTCGGGATTGCGAAGGGTGATATTGTTCATAATGCTGTCAGAAAACAGAAAAACATCTTGCAAAACAACACCGACGTTGCGCCGCAAACTTGCCAAATCAAATTCCCGAACATTGATATCGTCTATCAAAATTTCTCCGCTTTGAATATCGTAAAACCTTGATAATAAATTAATAACGGAAGATTTTCCCGCGCCGGTTGCTCCCACAAGCGCAAGCACTTCGCCTTTTTTGACCTCAAATGAAATATTTTTCAAAACTTGATTTTCTCCGTCATAAGCAAAATTCACGTTTTTAAAACGAACATTTCCCTCCGTTTTGTGAATAATTCGATGCCCGCTTTTTTCTTGATTTTCCGTTTCCGCCAACAATTCGAGCAGGCGATTCGCGCCGACAATACCCATTTGCAGCGTGTTAAAACGGTCTGCAATTTGCCGAATCGGTCTGAAAAACATATTGTTGTACATGATAAAAGCTATCAAAGTACCGAGAGAAACCGTGTTTTCGAGCACACCGACAGCCCCGAACCACACCAAAGCCCCAACGCCGAGCGCACTAATCATTTCCGAAACAGCAAAATAAACGGAGTAGTACCAAACTGTTTTGATTTGTGCATGCTCATGTTCGCGATTGATTTGGTCAAATTTTTTCCCCTCCCGTTTTTCACTGTTAAAAATTTGCACAACGGACATTCCGGCAATATGCTCTTGCACAAAAGCGTTCAAATTTGAAACAGCGGCACGCACTTCGCCAAAACTTTCTTTCACTTTTTCCTTAAAAATATAAGTGCTGTAAAGCAAAATCGGCAAAATTGAAAGGCTGATGAGGGTCATGCGCCAATCCGTGTAAAACATGACGGCGAGAATAAAAAGCACTTGAAAAAGGTCGCCCGCAATGTTGGCAAGCCCTTCCGAAAAAATATTTGAGAGTGTTTCCGCGTCGGAAATGTTGCGCGTTACAAGCCTGCCGACGGGCGTTTGGTCGTAATAGCGCAGGCGCATACGCATAATGTGCTCAAAAACTTTCACACGAATATCGCGAATAATTTGTTGCCCGAGCCACCCTGCTTGATAAGAATGTACATAACTGACAAAAAATTCAATCAAAAGAGTGCAACACAGCACAAACATAACGCGCAAAGTTCCGTCAGTATCCCCTTTTGTGATGTAACGGTCAAAAGCATATTGCACCAAATACGGTTTTGCGGGGGCAAGAATACCGCCCAAAATCGTTAATGCGACAATAAACCAAAAAACTTTTTTATAGGGTTTTAGGTAGACCGATATTTGTTTGAGTACTTGCCAATCAAATATTTGACCTTCGGCTTTCTCCTCTTTTTTCATTTTTTTCAAATTGTAAGCTGCGCTGTCGAATAACGCGCGACGTATCAAAAAAGTTTTCGTCAATGACGTGAAACCGCCTGCATTTTTTCAGCATATAATAAGGTATCAAATCAAAGTGTGCAAAGGTATTAATTTTTTTTGGCTTGTTCAAAAAGCACCCCAAACATATTTCCGGCAGTTCTTTTTTGAGCGTTTGCGAGCGGAAAATGAGGTATATCTTTTTTTGCAAAAAATCCCGCTGTGTTTAAAAACAATTTCAACAAAATTATGTTTTTTTAATCATGCCGATTATTTTTGCATTTCACCTGTACTTTTTTCGGTAAATCCGACTAATTAATTTAAAACTACTTGATTTAAAAACTTATGACTACTGTAACTGCCGGCGCGAAAAGTAAGCGCGGCATTTGGGAAGGCGGTCAAGAACCCTTAAAAGCGAGCTACGGCAAGTTGATGATGTGGTTTTTTTTACTTTCCGATGCCTTTACATTTTCCGCTTTTCTTGTTTCTTACGGAGTTGCCCGCTTTTCATTCGCGGCTTATGACCCAAGCGTACACGGCGACTTTGTTTTTGCCCCCGAAAAATATTGGCCCATACCCGAAAAAGTATTTGCGGCTGTTCCGTTTATTCCGATTGAAGCACCGCTGATTTTTGTCGGAATCATGACTTTTATCTTGATTTTGAGCAGTGTAACGATGGTTTTGGCGGTCGAAGCGGGGCACAGAGGCTCGCGTGCGGAGGTCGAAAAATGGATGCTTTGGACAATTCTCGGCGGTGTTGCTTTTTTAAGTTGTCAAGCATGGGAATGGTCGCATTTTATTCACGGCACGACAGATTACATGGGAAAAATTACCGACGGCACGTTTCTCGGTGCTAATTTGACGCAAAATCAATACGGTCCGCCTTTATTTGCCGATTTTTTCTTTTTCATCACGGGTTTTCACGGTATGCACGTTTTGAGCGGCGTGGTGTTGAACATCATGGTTTATTACAACACGGTTGTGGGCGTTTATGACCGGACGGGGCACTACGAAATGGTCGAAAAGGTCGGTCTTTATTGGCACTTTGTGGACTTGGTTTGGGTTTTTGTTTTCACATTTTTCTATTTGGTATAATTTTAAACACAAACGCTCATGGGACATTCTGACGAAAATTTTTCGGTCGAAGAGTTAAAGGCAAAAAATATAAAGCGAATTTGGACAGTTGCGGGCTTTTTGGCAGCGGTAACGTTAGTTGAATTTATTATTGCGTTCACTTTGCCGGCGAGCACTTTTCGCGTGGCATTGTTCATCGGTTTGACCATTGTCAAAGCGTTTTACATCGTTGCGGATTTTATGCACCTCCGACACGAAGTAAAAACATTGATTTGGTCAATCCTTTTGCCGTCAATTTTTATATTTTGGCTCATTTTAGCACTTTTGATGGAAGGAAATTTCAT
>JBPOJO010000555.1:0-7282 GCA_052033485.1 Bacteroidota bacterium
CAACAAGGTATTGAAGTCAAGCTAAAAAGAAAGTAAGACATATAAAGCGAGGAAATCCCTCGCTTTTATTTTTGCGAGATTGTATCGGCTTGTTGTGCAGAAGTGCAATTCAGACGGCATAAACAAACAGTTTTTTGAAAACTGTTTGTTTATGTACTGAAACTACGGAAAACTTTCCTGCCTTGTGTAGCACGATTTTCTAATCGTGCAGGCGATTATTTTCGATATCACATTTAAAAATCTTGTTTTATCGTGCAAAAGCAAAAGAGTATCGGGGAAAATTAGATTTCCGAAGTTTTGCAGTATGTCCTTAATTTCGGCATTTTTTACTTCGACCTGATGGCTTCAACAGGGTCGAGGCGTGCCGCAAAAATGGCGGGAATCAAACCCGACAAGATGCCGACGGCAATCGAAACGCCAAGTCCGATGATGATGTTTTTGGTGTTTAAAGTAACAATAAAAGTGTCCGTGGAGGTAAAAGTCAGCAAAGAAACCAACATCAAACCCGCCAAGCCGCCGATGATGCTCAAAAAAATCGCTTCAAAAAGAAATTGAAACAAAACAAAGAAGTTTTTCGCCCCTAATGCCTTTTGTATGCCGATGATATTTGTGCGTTCTTTGACAGAAACAAACATGATGTTTGCGATGCCAAAGCCCCCTACCAAAATCGAAAAACTGCCGATAAGCCACCCCGAAATCGTCAAAACGCCGATAATTGAATCAAGAAATGAGCGAAACATTTCCGGACGATTGAGTGCAAAAGAATCCTCATCAAGCGGGCGAATGCCTCTTTTAGAGCGCATTAAGCCCCGAACTTCTTCTTCAAGTTCATCTAAGGCTCCCGGAGAATCAGTCCCTTTAACGCAAATCGTGAAAGAAAGTGATTTTTCGGAATACATTTTAGAAAGTGCATAAAACGGGATAAAAATTACATTGTCGTTGCTCGGCGCACCGAGCAGATTTTCGCCTTGTTTTTCCAAAAGTCCAATGACCCGAAAAGTCCGTCCCCGCACCTTAAAAACTTTGCCGAGCGGCTCTTCGTTCGGAAAAAGTTCACTTGCGACGTTGATACCGATAAGCGCGGATTGAGTTGCCGATTCGATTTCTTTTTCCGTAAAATAACGCCCTGTTGAGATTTTAATGTCGCTTACACGATTGTGTGCGTGCGAAATTCCTAAGCCGAAAATATTTTCGACAGCATTATTGCCGTTTTTTGCCGTCCCCAAATTGCGAACCGCAAAAACAGAAGTTGCGATGCTGAGCGATGAATTTTTTTGTAAAAAATCAAATTCGTCAAGCGTCGGTTTCGGGCGATTCATGTATTTCCACCAAGGGTAATCATTCGAAAAAATCCAAGGCCATTTTTCGACATAAATCACCTTATCGCCCAAAAAATTTAAGCTGTTTTTGATGCCTTTTTCGAGCGCGTCGACAAAGGTCAGCACCCCGATAATCGCAAAAATCCCCACCGTAACGCCGAGCAAGGAAAGGACGGTGCGAAGCAAATTTTCACGCAAAGCATTCAAAGCAAAGACAAAACTTTCCCAAATAAGCCAAAGAGTTTGCAGCATAAAATTGATTTAAACCGATAAAAAAGCCCATTTTTATAAACTGATTTTATCCCCAAAGTGTTTTAAAATCAGCGTACTTTCCGTCCGAAAGTGTTGCCTGTGCATTCATGCACAGACAAATTCTTTTGTAAAAACCTTGTTGTATATACTTCAGCCTGACGCTGTTCGGTTAAAAATTTTTGTAATTATTTAGCTTGTTGGCAAGAATGTAGCGCGAGCTTCAGCTTGCGACCTTAAATTAGCTTGTTGTATGATACCTTCCCCCAAATCCGCAAGCTAAAGCTCGCGCTACAATTCTTACAAATCCGCAAGCTAAAGCTCGCGGTACATTCCGGCTAAATAGTTACGATTTTTTAAAATATTTTTAACAAAATATTTCCCCGATAGCTGAACAGCGTTGGACTTGCAGCTTAATGTTTGAAATGTCGGAAGCCCGTTAAAACCATACTCATGCCGTTTTTGTCGCAAAAATCTACCGATTCTTGGTCTTTCAAAGAACCGCCCGGTTGAATTACGCTCCGAATGCCCGCTTGAAATGCAATTTCAACGCAGTCGGGAAACGGGAAAAAAGCGTCGGAAGCCATTGCCGCGCCTTTCAAATCAAAACCGAAACTTTTTGCCTTTTCGACCGCTTGTTTCAGCGCGTCAACGCGCGAAGTTTGTCCTACACCCGAGGCGAGTAATTGCCCGTCCACGGCAAGTACAATCGTGTTTGATTTCGTGTGTTTGGCAATTTTTGAGGCAAAAATAAGGTTTTTAATATCCTTTTCTTCGGGAGATTTTTGGGTAACAACTTTCAAATCCGCATCTGTTTCCGTCTGCAAATCTTTGTCTTGAACGATAAAACCGTTTAACATTGTTTTAACAATTCTTTGCGTTTTGGGTGTGTTTTTTCTGCGCAATAAAATTCTGTTTTTCTTAGATTTAAGCAAATTTAATGCGTCCTCTTCAAAATCGGGAGCAATGAGAATTTCAAAAAATAATTTATTCAACTCTTCGGCAGCCGCAGCATCAACTTTTTTGTTGCAAGCCAATACGCCCCCGAATGCCGAAAGAGTATCCGCCGCAAAAGCCTTTAAATAAGCATTTTTGACACTTTCCCCCGTCGCGCAACCGCATGCGTTAGTGTGTTTGACAATGACAAAGGCAGTTTCGGAAAATTCATCGAGCAAATCAACGGCAGCTTCCGTATCGGTAAGATTGTTAAAAGAGAGTTCTTTGCCGTTGAGCTGTTCAAAAAGTTCGTTAATTTTACCGTAAAATTCAGCTTTTTGATGCGGATTTTCGCCGTAGCGCAAAACATTACCGTCGTTGAGACTGAGGCGAATTTTATTGAGCGGTTGGGTTTCCGTTTGGTTAAAATAATTAAAAATTGCGCCGTCGTAATGCGAACTTTCCGCAAAAGCACGTGCCGCAAAATTTCTTCTTTGGGCTAAAGTGGTCGAATTTCCTTGTTTTTCCAAGATTTCGAGCAAATCCGCGTAACTTTCACGCGAGGCAATAATGCTCACATCATTGAAATTTTTTGCCGCAGCGCGAATAAGCGAAATGCCGCCGATGTCAATTTTTTCAATAATTTCCTCATGACTTGCGCCGGAAGCAAGCGTTGCTTCAAAAGGGTACAAGTCAACAATCACTAAATCAATGCTTTCAATGCCGTATTTTTCGGCTTCGACAGCATCAATATCGCGCCTGAAAAGTATTCCGCCCAAAATATTCGGGTGCAAAGTTTTGACGCGCCCGCCAAAAATCGAGGGAAAACCCGTTAAATTTTCGGCAGGAATAACGGGCAGAGAAAGTTCTTCAATATATTTTTGCGTTCCGCCGGTCGAAACAAGTTTTACGCCTAATTGATGCAATTTTTGAAGAACGGGAGCAAGCCCGTCTTTGTGATAGACGGAAATCAGGGCTGTTTTGATGGGATTGTTCATTTTTATTCAAGTTTTGCGCAAAGGTAAGAAGAATAAAGTTTTTTTGTAAATGTTTGACAGAAATGTAACGTAGCCTTTAGGCTGTGAAAACACCGGTTTATTGGTGCTTTTATGTAAAAAAAACACCCTAAGCGCGTTTTACCTTTCGATTTTTTTTTCAGGTATTGCAAATTATTCCTGCAAAATATTAACGGCTCGCAATTTTTGCCCTTTTTTTATGACATCGCTTTCCAAGTGATTGATAAATTTGAAATTTTTAACAGTCATATTGTATTTTCTTGCGATTGCCGTGATGCTTTCGCCTTGTTCAACAAGATGCGTAACGGGTTTTGCTTTCACCCAAACAGTCAAATTTTGCCCCTCACGAATCCAATCCGCGCTGATGTGATTTAACTTTTTGATGTCATTTACCGTCATAAAATACTTTGCGGCAATGATTCCGAGCGTTTCGCCGCCGCGAACACGATGCGTAAAAGGCATAAAAAAATTCTTTTGCGTCGCAAAACTGTCGCGCGTGAGCATGACTTTGCTTTTAAATTGCTCAAAAAATTCTTTATCACGCGGGTTGACTGCTCCTGCGGCGTTTGCTTGTTCGCATTTGGCATAAGCCTCGTCAAAACGAAATTCTTTCATCAAATTGACGCAATCGGTAACGACATTGGCAGAAGTTTTATCTTTTTCAAATTTATTTTTGAGCAATAAATTGCGCATTTCTGTTAATTTTACTTGTTCCTGTGCCGAAATGTCTTGCAATTTCGCCGCGCTGTCAAGAATCACAAGAGCACTGTCGAGTTGTTTTGCCTCAATAAGTTGTTCTAAATTGCTTGTTTTGAGGAGTTTATCAAAACTCGTAGAAGACTTAATTTTTTTAAATAAAAAAACCGACACAAAAAGCAAAACAAGCGCAAGGGCGGCAAAAAGAATTTGTTTTTTATATTTTGCGAAAGAAAAATCATCAACTTGACTTTTGGGGACTTCGTTATTATTTTCAGGCTGCGATTCCTCCTGATTCGTTCTCAAGCGATTGACGGGTTTTTTTGACATGGTTTTAAGGTTATGTTTCCGGCAAAAATAAGAAAAAATTTGAAACTATTTCAGCTTGCAATTTGCCGTCAATTGAGCTTGTTAAGGTCATAATTGTTAATTTAAGGCATTTACGCCCTAAGGGTTTTGAAAATCCTTAGGGCATAAATGCTTTCATCTCGCCGTTTCCGCATCAATAAATTGTCCGAAAAATGTGCAATTCGCGAATATTTTTGCCGTGCCGAGCCAAAAACCGCGAAAAAGAAAATTGTCCGCTACGGCAATCAAACGCCCTTTTCCGTGCGCTTTGACAAGCACACTTGCTGTTTCTGCTAAGGATTTTTCATTTTTTTCGGTCAAAAAACCCGCAAAAAGTGGGTTTTTGTGCAGGCGAAGAGGCGTTGCGTAGGGGTTTGTTGAGGGCAACAGAAAAATGCCGTTGTCGCGAAAAACACGAATTTCCTCATTTTCAATGCCGAAGAGCAAGGGGTGCGTCAAATCTGCCCGCGCATCAAGCATGACCCCGCCGATATTGTGCGCGCCGCGGTCATTTTCGTACATACCGTAAGGGCGTTGTTGCAAACTGTCTTTGCTCGTTTTTTTTGTCTTAAAATCCCCCAATCCGATATTTTGCAAAAATTTGATGCCTTCTCCTGCGGCAATGAGCGTTCCGCCGCGCGCGACGAAATCCGCAATTTGTTGTTTTTTCCCCGCTAAATGTTGATAAGCATTGCTTGTTAAAATCAATACTTGATAACGATTCCAATCCAAAAGAGCCGATTTTTCTTCGTCAATAAGGCTCAAAGGCATATCAAGATTTTTATTCATAAAATGTCTGATTTCGCCGATTTCATTCGGATTGACATTTTGCCCGACAAAAGCAAAAACTTTTACGGGCTTAAAAACCTTAAATTTTTCGCTTCCCAAGTCGCTTCCTGCGTTTTTTTGCCCTGTTTGCAGTGCGGTAACACGGACAGAATATTCTTTGGCAAATTTTTCCATCGCCGTAAAAATCTCTTCGGGCGATTTGCTTTGTGATGCAACCGGCAAAACAACCGTTCCGCGCGAAAATTTTTGCTCCCCTATCTCAAACGGAACTTGCGAAACGCTGAGCAAAAACCCGTTTTCGGAAAGTTTGTGCAACATTGCCGCCGCGCCGGATTGTTCCCACGAAAAACAGTAAGCATAATCGGCTTTGGGGCAAAAAGCGAGCGAATTTTTTATTTTTTCAAGCTCAATTTCATTGACAGGTTCGCCGAGCAGAGATTTTTTGAAGTTTTTGCCGTCCAAAAAGTCGTGCCGCAAGCGAAATGCCTCTGCAAAAGACCATGCGGAAATGTCGTAAAACAAACTGTCCGTGAATTTTTTTTCTGCCTGCAACATCGCTTTTATCAAAAAATATTGCGTTTGCTCAAAAGGAAGGAGGTATGCCTTGTTTTTTTTGAAATCCGTTTTAACCGTTTTGAGGTCTTCGTTGAGCTTAAAAACTTCAATTTTATGCCTCAAAAGCAAGCGAACGAAGGCAAGATTTTTTTCTTCATCTTGGTCTCCCCCAAAAACAAGGGCTTTTTGTGCATCATTTCGTGCTTTTTCGCCGGCTTGCGAAAAAAATTCCTTTTGCCACTCCAAAAGCTCTTTTCGCATTTCATAAGTTGCTTGAAGGCTTGAAAATGAGGCAGTTATCTGATTTTTTATGGTAAAAGGAAAACGCAACAAGCCATAAGCGGTTTCCTGTGCGTGTCCGCGCGAACTTGCTTGTTCAAAAAGAATTCCGACGCTGCCGTTGATGTCGGGAAAAGTTGAGCCTTTTCCGTAATAAAAATCATCAAAATTTTCTTCGGAATAATAAAGCGAACCGATTTTATCAAAGGCTGCTGCGTGATAATTGCCGATTTTTCGGGTCAATTCTTGGTTTTTTTGCGGAGTCAAGGGGTTTGTGCGCGTAGGCACGCCGGGCTGAAAGAAAAAAGTGCTGTTTCTGCCCATTTCGTGGTGG
The DNA here is from genome assembly GCA_052033485.1 of Bacteroidota bacterium. Lineage (GTDB taxonomy): Bacteria > Bacteroidota > Bacteroidia > Cytophagales > Bernardetiaceae > JBPOJO01. Next base: position 6,522 of record JBPOJO010000555.1, read on the forward strand.
TCAGTCAGTACATTCGGTTTGTATTCGTGAAAAATTTTCAAACGCGCCTGCGATTCGGGGTGCACTGCGGGCAGCCAATCTCGGTTGAGGTCAAACCAATAATGATTCGTTCGTCCGAAGGGGAAATTTTCGTTAAATTGTGCATCGGCAGGGTCATAAGAGGCATTTTTTTCATAAAACATATTGACCCAAGTAGAAAAACGCTGCAACCCGTCGGGGTTAAAACAGGGGTCGAGCAAAACAATGACATTGTCCAAAATCTTTTCCAATTCATCACTTTCGCACGCTGCCAAATAATAAGCGAAAGCCAAAGCTGCGTTTGCGCCGCTCGCCTCGTTCCCGTGTATGCTGTAGCCCATGTAGGCAACGGCGGGCATGTCATCAGGCACGCGCAGGGCGGGATTTTCTATGTATTCTTTGCGCAAACGCAGAATTTCCGGCAGCCGTTTCAAATTTTTTTCGGAGGTAAAAGTCAGGACAATTAAAGGGCGTTTTTCGTGCGTGTAGCCTATAGTATCGAGTTTCAAACGCGGTGATTTTTTCAAAACATTCATGTAAAACACAAGTTTGTCATGCGTAACGTGCAATTCGCCGATTTCATGCCCCAAAACAGCTTTCGGTTGAGGAATCGCAGGGTTAAATCGCGTATTTTGCGGCAAAAAATAGGCTATATCTTGTCCGTAAATTGAAAACGAAACGATGAACAAAAAGCAGTAAAAAAATGCTGATTTCATGGTATTGAGGTTTTGATTAAAAAAAAT
>JBPOJO010000407.1:0-2529 GCA_052033485.1 Bacteroidota bacterium
TCATAACAATCCTCAAATTCTTTGTGCATTGAGATAACATTTTGAAAAAATGTATATCCGACTATACCATCAACGCAGTTACCGTTTTTTATAGATGTTTTAGCGGAAATAGTTGCAATTAGCGCGTATAATATGGGATTTGTTACATAAGTCGGGAAAATGACTTGGTTGATAATTTTAATAATATGAATATATTTTTCATCTGTCATTTCGGGCAAATTAATCAAAGAAGCCACACTGCGCCCTTTCATGAGGGTTTGGTATTCGCTAAACTCCATTTCAAATCGGGCTTGCAAAGCTTTCACGTCCGAAAATGCGGGCAAATCAACGCCCAAAATCGCCAAAGCCTTATATGCCAAGTGAATAGCCTCCACAAATTGCCCGATTTGAATCATATTTAAGATGCGAATGATGTAGCAATCCGCGAGGTCAAAAACCTGCAAGTCAGCAGTGATGAGTTCATCAAAGGCATTTTTAGATTCTTCCTGCAAACCGATGAAAAACAAACAGTCTACAATTTCCATATTAAATTGAAGACACAAAGCGTAGTTTTTTTTCCATGCCTCATCTCCCAAAAGAAAAAGTCCTGTTTGGGCATAGATAAGAGCGGCATCATAAGCAATATTTCTTTTTGCCTTTGTCATGGCGCGAAAATTAAGCTCCGCCACCACTTGTTTTTCTTCTTCGTCAATCCAATCTAATGCTTGGTTGTAATAGTTGGTTAAATCAAGCAGCCATTCCTCCAAATATTTAGGGTCATTTTTAAGCCCCAAGCGCGCAATTTTCAAAAAATATTGTTCTCTTTTTTCGGCACTCAGCCCTTCCATGCAGGCTTGCTGTACGCGGTCGTGCAAAAAACGGAATTGTGCTTCGTCGTGTTGCGTATTTTCCGTAACGAAACGATAGGACTGCGAAAGCGGATAGATTAAGCCCTCGCTGAGTGCTTGCCAAATCAGTCCGAGTGTTTCTTTTTGGTTGGTTTCCAATAATTGTGATAAAAAACGCAAGCTGAATGTATTGCCCAAACATGCGGCAACTCGGAGAGCGAGACGGCTTGCTTCAGAAAAACTTTCAAATTTTTCGGTCAATAAATCCACTACATTTTCGGATACGTTCAACTCCCGAATTTCTTCTGTTTTCCAATGCCAAACTCTCCGAGCAAAATACAAATAATCTTTTTCGTAGAGCGAGCGTATCAGTTGTCGGACAAAAAACGGATTACCTTGTGTTTTTTGTCCGATAATATCAGCCAATTCCTGCACCTTTTCCGCATGTGTATGCAGGCTGTCGGCAATCATATCCGCGATATTTTTTTCGCTCAATGCTTTGAGAAACAGCGTTTTGTAATTCGGGTTGTTTTCTTCAATTTGACTCAGGCAAGGGCGCAAAGGATGCGCTTCGTCTACCTCATTATGTCTGTACGCGCCGATGATGAGCAAATATTCATTTTCTAAATCAGTTGCCAAAATCTGCAAAAGTTTCAAACTTGCGCGGTCTGCCCACTGCAAGTCATCTAAAAAAAGTGTCAAGGGGTGCTCAGCTTGACTGATAACGCGAATAAATTGCCGTAAAACTGCCGTAAAACGATGCTGCTCCTCCAATACATCAACTGCTTCGGGTTCTTGCTGCTCACCCAAAACAAGGGATAAGTCGTTTGCCATTTTGACCAAAATGCGCACATTATCGCCTAATGCTGTTGTAATTTTGTTTTTCCAAAGTTGCAAAGCCTCTTCGGATTCGCCCAACAAATAAGAGGCAAAGTCGTTCAGGCATGAAATTATTGCTCTGTAAGGGACATTTTGCTGAAATTGGTCAAATTTCCCCTGCAAAAAGACTCCGCGTGTAGCCGTGATGGGGCGATTCAATTCACGCACCAAAGCAGACTTTCCGATGCCCGAATAGCCGCTGACACTCACCATCGCTACGGCTCCTTTGGCAGCTTTTTGGTAAATATCTAAAAGTTCTTTTGTTTCAGTTTCGCGTCCGAAGAGTTTTTCGGCTATCACTAATTTTTCGGCTATATCTTCTTTTGCCAAAATAAAATCGCGAATGCTACCCGTTTGCCGAATGTTCTCCAAACAAAGGTTCAGGTCATACAACAAACCTCTCGCGGTTTGATAGCGTTCGTCGGGATTTTTTTCCAACAATTTCATGATAATATCAGAAAGAATACGCGGCACAATAATTTTGGAATTTAACAAATCTGCGGGAGTAGTCGGAACGCTTGTTAAGTGTTTGTGCACCCATTCGATAGCGTCGTTTGCCTGAAAAGGTTTTTTTCCTGTCAATAATTCGTACAAAGAGATGCCGAGCGAATACAAGTCAGAGGTAACATCAACCGGGTGATTGACGCGCCCCGTTTGTTCGGGACTGATGTATGCCAAAGTTCCCTCTAAATTTTCAAGATTTTCGGTGTGTTGTTGTTTGACCACGATGCGCGAAGCCAACTCAAAATCTATGATTTTAATTTCTTTGCGATTATCGCTGATAAGAATATTTGCGGGTTTGATGTCGCGGTGAATGATGCCC
>JBPOJO010000810.1:0-7956 GCA_052033485.1 Bacteroidota bacterium
CAGTGGGATTTTTTCCGATGTAATATTTTGAAAATAATTGTTCAAATTTAACTTTTCTTTTCACATCATAATAATATTCCAAAACAGAAAGAAAAAGGCTTTTTCCGAAACGGCGCGGGCGCAAAAAAACACAACGTCGTTCGTTTTTTTTCTCTAATATTTCAATAAAATTAGTTTTATCCACATACACGCAGCCCGAAGTAACCACTTCTTCAAAATTACTCGCGCCGTAGGGAAATAAAACAGGGATATTTTCGCTCATTTTTTTTGTACAAATATAGAAAATAATTTACAAAGTAAACTTGTGCCTTTCTTTTTTTTCAAAAAACAAATTTGTTTGTTATTTTTGTTTTAGCTTTGCTTTCGGGTGCACTTTTGAGTGCGCACTCGCAATGTTTGTAAATTTTTTAGCTAAAAACATTAATCAATTTCCATGAGTTTTGAAGCATACTTAGAACTTTCCGAAGACAGCGGTAGTTCGCACAAATTTTATGAAGTAAAAATTGAGGGCACACAAGTGCTCATTCGCTACGGCAGAATCGGAACGGAGGGAACACTTTCAAGTCAATCCTTTGATAATGAGGCAGAAGCACGTAAATTTGCCGACAAAAAAATCAAAGAAAAACAAAAAAAGGGTTATGAAGCCGCTTTGAAAGGTGTGAGACAAAAGAGAAGCGTAACGCGCCGTCAAATTGAAAGTAAGCCCTCGGCGGCTAAAAAATCGCCTGTTTTATGGCGTTTTCGCTCAGGAGCTGCAGCGTTCGGCATTTTTATTGACGAAAAACATTGTTGGCTCGGTAACGAAAACGGCACCGTTTTTAAACTCAATCATCAAGGCGATGTGCTTGCACAATATCAACTTCCCGACAGTGTGAAGTGTATTGTCGGCGACCAAGGTTGGATTTATGTCGGTTGCGACGACGGAAATGTGTATGATTTGACGGGAAAAGTTCCGCGATTGGCGTATCAAATCAGTGAAGAAATTGATATTTTTTGGCTCGATATCGCGAACGGACTTTTGTGCGTGTCGGACAGAAAGGGCAAATTAAATGTGATAAACTACGAAGACGAGCAACAATTTGAATGGTCGGGAGGCGGAGATGCCGCGTGGATGGTGCGTTGCGACACAGTCGGGCGAGTTTTTTACGGGGATTCCGCCGGCGTTTCCTGCGTTTATGGCTACGACGGCACAACTGTTTGGAAAAATAAAACAAGGGCGGTACTTTTTGGGTGGCAAGAGAAAAACAAAGTTTTTGCTTCCACTGCGGAAGGAAAAATTCACTCATTCAGCAAAGAGGGCGCGTTATTGCAGACTTACCAAGCCGATTCCGCTGTTTTTTCGTGCGCCGCTTACCAAGACGGTTTGTATGTTTTTGCGGGCGACAGTTCGTCCTCTCTTTATTGCTTTAATGAGGCAGGCGAGCGATTGTGGAAGTTGGCAACGGGTTGCGGCTCGGCTTATTCCATGCAATATTTTCAGGAAAAAGTCTATATCGTTACGACAGACGGCTCGCTTGCCTGCATAGATGCGTCCGAATCGGCAATTCTAAATGCGCAAAACGGCGTTTTGCCCGCGACAACGGAGTTAAAAGCTCCCGCAAGAAGTGCGGAAGTTGTAACAACAACAGAGTTGGAAGTGGTTACTGACGACAGCAAAGGCGTTGTGCTTAAATGTGTGAAAGAGAGCGGAAAACTTCGGGTTAAAGTCGTTTCACAGGGCTATCATACCGATTGGTTTGTTCAATTTCCGCGCAATTTGCGTCAGGAAGGGGCATTGTATCTTGCAGATTCCGTTGAAGAAGCTGCACAAGGCGGATTTTATCGCGCGCACGGCAATATTTATCGTTTGAATAAGGCGTGAAAAAAATGCCGTCAATCGTTTTTTTTTCCATTCTCGGTGTAGCGTCTACTTTTTACATGCCTCATCAATGAAAAATTCGCCGGCAAGATTCTGAACTTACAGGCGTGTTTTTTGTTATTTTTTTTGAAAAAGATTTAGCTTCACAAACATTTTTTTTGTCTTTTGATTTTATACGACGCTATCTTTGCACGCTCGTAATTTTTACGGACTAAAATCGCTCAAAATCATGATGAAAAAAATAACTTTAGGCATTTTATACTGTTTCGGGTGGATTGTAGGCACTTTTTTTGCGCCGCAACAAGCATTTTCTCAAGACAGTTTGCGACTTGCGGAGGTATATAAAATGCTGTGGGCAAATCACCCGCTTGTCAAGCAAGCAACGCTTGTGCCCGAGTTATTTTCGCAAGATGTACGCTACAGGCGAGGTTTTTTTGACCCTGTCATAGCTTCTTCATGGATTGCAAAAGATTTTAAGGAAAAAAATTATTACAATAAATTTCAAATCGAAGCCAAACTTCCGGTGTATTACGGATTTGACATAAAGGCGGGTTTTGAGACGCAGGAGGGCTATTTTACCAACCCCGAAAGTACTTTGCCGGCTGAGGGGCTTTTGTATGCGGGCGTAAGTGTGCCGCTGATGCGAAGTTTATTTTTTGATGAAAGGCGCGCCGAATTGCAAAAAGCTAAAATTTTTCATCAAGCCTCTTTTGCCGAAAAACAAAAACTTTTGTCTGCCCTTTTTTGGCGTGTCGCCGCTGCGTTTTGGGATTGGTATAAAAGTTATGAAATCTTAAAAATTAACAAAGAGGGTTTGGATTTGGCTCAAAAAAGATTTGATTTTGTGCGCGGTGCATCTGCTTTCGGAAAATATGCTGCGATTGATACAACGGAGGCTTTGATGGAATACAGAAGACGGCTGACGGATTACGAAAAGTCAGTTTTGGAAAATAAAAATGCCGCTCTTGCCCTTTCCGTTCATCTTTACGGCGAAAATAATGAAATGTTAAGCATAGGAGAATCGCTCATTCCCTCGTCGGGGTTCAATTTTTCGACAAATTTTGTCGAAGATTTAAAAAACTCTGCCCTGCCCAATCACCCCGAAATTTTGAAAAATCAATTCAAATTAGCGGCAAATAAAACCGACAGAAATTTAGCGTTTTTTAACTTGCTGCCGGAGCTTGATGTAGAATTTAAACCGCTTTTTTTGCCCACATCGCCGAAATTGAATTTTGCAGACCATAAAATCGGAGCAAATTTTTATTTTCCGCTTTTATTGCGCAAGGAAAGAGCGAAATTTGCTGCCTCAAAAATCAAAATCCTGCAACAGGAACAAGAAGTTTTTTTTGTAAAAAATGCTGTTTTTAATTATTTTGAACAGGTTTTTAACGAAAAAATAGCTTATGAAAAAATCTTAAAAGCGCAAACCGACAACACGACAAGTGCCGAGCAACTGACCAAAGCCGAACAGGAAAAATTTGAGTTAGGCATCAGCAATGTTTTTCTTATCAACTATCGCGAGCGTTACCTTTTGGACAACAAAATTAAGGCGGCAGAAATTCAGGCAAAATATTTTTCAATTTTTGCCAAGTTATTTTACGCTGCCGGTACTTTTCCGCCGATGGAGCAATAATACACTTGTGTAAATTTTTAGAGGCGTAGTTGGAAAAGCCGCTTGTGAATACACAAGAGACGGCAAAGAAAACGCTTTGCGAATTGTTTGATTTTGAATGAAATTTCTCAAAAATTTAATATCAAAAAATTTGCATTTTTCCAAGCTGCGAATTACATTTACAGGCGATTTTTTTTGCTAAAAAAAGTAAAAAAACTGTTTTGCTTTTTTTTCGTTTCGCAAAACAATCTCGACTTATTTTTAATGACACAGACATGGGAAAAAAAAATACTAACGACGACAACAATTCGGAGGGCAACGAATCCTCAGAAAATTTGCAGGAAAAAAATGCTGTCAAAGAAATGTCCGACAATTTAAAAGACGCACGGGACAGGCTGAAATCTTTACAAGAGAAATCAAAAGCCCTGCGTGATAAATTGAAAAAATAAGCTGAGTGCCGCAAGATTTGATGCGCAAAGCGATTTGCGACACTCAGAGCAGTCATTAAATCGCAAAGACAAAGCCGGTTTTTTCAAGCTCGGCGTATTTTTCTTTGTCAAAAGTATACAGCCTCGCCGCTCGGTGTGCAACTTTTTCTTGAAATTCATCAAGTTGCAACAACAAACCTGTTTTTAATATTTTTCTTCTGAAATTTCTTTTATCAAAACTTGCTTTCAGAATTGCTTCGTACAATTTCTGCAATTCGGACAGTGTGAATTTTTCCGGCAATAATTCAAAACCGATGGGCATATAGCGCACCTTATTTTTCAGTCTTTTCAGCGCGGTTTCCATTATTAAAGCGTGGTCAAACGCCAAGTCAGGCATTTTATCTGCCGAAAACCATTCCAACCTTTTGGCATCAGATGCCGCTTTCAACTCGTATTTTGAGGGTTTTACCAAAGCATAATAAGCAACACTGACCACACGCCCGCGCGGGTCGCGCTCAACGCCGCTGAATGTGTAGAGTTGCTCCATATAGAGGTTAGCCAAACCGGTTTCTTCCTCTAATTCGCGTCTTGCGGCTGTTTCGCTTGTTTCGTCAGGGTCGACAAAACCGCCCGGAAACGCCCAACAGCCTGCAAAAGGCTCATGTGCACGCTCAATGAGCAAGACTTTAATTTGCGCCTCATCAAAATCCCAACCAAAAATAACACAATCCACCGTCAGAGCGGGGCGCGGATATTCGTAACAGTGCATAATTTATTTTTTTTCGGGCTTTTATCAAATTGAATCACCCTTGTTCCGTGCGAAATATAGCAAATTTTAGCATGAAAATAAATATTTTCTCTCTTTTTTTAAAAAAGTTTGCAACAGAAAAAAATTTTTCGTTAGTTTGGAAACATATTATTGTGTTTTGCGACTGAATTCGGATATTCGCAACTGTTTCCGTCCGTTTTTTTCGCATTTAACCTATTCTTTATTGGTAAAAAAAGCAATTCAAACGAAATTCAAATGGCACAAATAATTCGTATGCCCCGAATGACCGATACAATGGAAGAGGGCGTAATTGCAAATTGGCTTGTTAAAGTCGGTGAAAATCTTAAAACGGGCAAAGCGGTTGCCGAAGTCGAAACAGACAAAGCAACAATGGAGTTAGAAAACTATGAAGAAGGCGTTTTGCTGCACTCCGTTCCGGCAGGCGCGACCGTAAAAGTGAATTTTCCCGTTTACATTGTCGGAAAATCCGGAGAAGACATTGCAGCTTTGCTGACCGAATTCAGCGGCGGCGCACCCGCAACTCCGCAATTAAAAACGGAAACGCCTCCTGCCGCACAACCCCTTGCACAAACCTTCGCGAAGCCTGATTTATCTGCCGTAAAAGCAGTTGCGTTCAGAATGCCGCTCAAAACAGATACCATGACGGAGGGCGTTATTGCCAAATGGTTGGTGAAAGTCGGCGACAAAATTAAATCCGGCATGTCCGTCGCGGAGGTCGAAACTGACAAAGCGACGATGGAATTGGAGTGTTACGAAGAAGGTTACGTCTTGTATCTTGCCGTGAAAGACGGCGAAGCGGTTCCCGTCAACGGAATTGCGGCGATTATCGGCGAACAAGGTGCTGATATTCAAGCAATTCTCAACGCAGAAAAATTCGGCGGCGCAACACAGGCAGCTCCTGCGGCTCAGAATACAGCCACAGCCCCTCTCGTCGGCACGCCCGCCCATACGCCTGCTGTAACAAGCGGCGGCAGAATTTTTATCTCTCCTTTGGCGAAAAAATTAGCCGCAGAAAAAGGTTTGGATATAAAACAAATTCGCGGAAGCGGTGAAAACGGCAGAATTACCAAAAAAGATGTCGAAACTTTCGTGCCGCAAACGGCTGCTCAGCCGGCTGCACAAGCCCAAAATACTGCGCAGGTTGCTCCCCTCGGCGGCGATTATCGCGACGAAAAAGTATCACAAATGCGCAAAGTGATTGCAAAACGTTTGACGGAAAGCAAAAATTCAGCACCGCATTTTTACCTCACGGTTTCGATAAATATGGACGCAGCCATGGAAGCGCGCAAGCGTATGAACGAAATTTCAAAAGTTAAAATTTCTTTCAACGACATGGTTATCAAAGCCTGCGCGGTTGCTTTGCGTCAGCACCCGAGCGTCAATTCAAGTTGGCAGGGCGATTTTATTCGTTATTACGATTACGTCAACGTCGGCGTAGCAGTTGCGGTGGAAGACGGTTTGCTTGTGCCGGTTATTCGCAACACTGACCAAAAATCTTTGTCGCAAATCGCGGGAGAAGTGAAAGGTTTTGCGCAAAAAGCGAAGGAGAAAAAATTGCAACCTTCTGATTGGGAAGGAAATACTTTTACGATTTCAAACTTGGGAATGTTCGGAATTGAAGAATTTACGGCTATTGTCAATCCGCCGGACGCTTGCATTTTGGCAGTCGGTGCGATTCAGGAGATGCCTGTTGTGAAAAACGGACAAATTGCTGTCGGCAATATCATGAAAGTTACCCTTTCTTGCGACCACAGAGTTGTTGACGGCGCGGTCGGTTCTCCGTTTTTGCAAACCTTAAAATCCTTGCTCGAAGACCCTATCAGACTGTTGATTTAAGCATTCAAATTAAAAAAGCTGCCGGCAGAAAATTTAAACTTTTTTTGCCGGCAGCTTTTCTTTTTGTGCAACAATATGCCGATTTGCGAAAGAGTAAGCCGCTTGTCGCCGCTTATTGCATTACTTTTCGCCTTTGTTGTATCTTCACAAACATTGGCGAGTGGCTCAAATTTCTTCTTTTCAACTAACCTTTTAGGGCTAAAAGCGGAATGTGCGCCATTTTTGCCATTTTTTTGGTCAAACTTGAAGCAAAAAGTTCTCCCCAAAAACCGCGCGGTTTCGGCAGCAAAACGAGCATATCCGCATCGTCATGCTCAATTTCGATTTGCAATTCTTCCGCCGTATTGAGGTCTTGATGCTTAACCGAATGTTTAAAAGAAAGGCGTTTCGGGTGAATGAGCGCGTATTGCTCTTCAAGCGCGGCAAAATTCGATTTATTCGTTTCGTACTCATCAAAGCCGTCGCTGATGTGCAAACACTCTAAATGTGCCGAAAAAATGTCGGCAAACCCAAGCAGAATGTTGATTAATTTGTCATCGTTTGAGTCAAGCGGTGCGGCAAAAAGAATTTTCTCAATCCCCTCAAATTCGGCATTTTTCGGAACAATCAGCACGGGACAATGTGCATTTTCGAGCACCTCCTCCGCTACACTGCCCAAAAGTTTTGCCAAAATTCCCTTTTCGCCTCGCGTGCCGATAATAATCATGGAAACATCTTCTTCTTCGGCAATTTTATTGATGCTCGGCGCAGCTTCTCCCTTGTAAGACAAGGCTTTAATGACAAGTTCGCTCCCGTCATCACACACATGACCGCGATTTTCAGCAATAACTTTAGCCAAATTCTCCACACTTTTCTTTTCTTCAATAGCCAAAGTTGCTTCATAAGCGATAAAGTTTACGCCCGTACTAATCGGTGAGTTATAAACATTCAGCACAATGATTTCCAAGTTCATTTTTTTGGCAAAATAAATCGCAACGCGAAGCGATTTTTCGCCAAAATCGGAAAAGTCAAGCGGTACAAGAATTGAATTATTCATCTGAAAATTGGTTTCGGTATTTTACAAATGTATGCAAGAAATGCCGAAAATACAAATTTTTTTTTGCTAAAAAACAAGGGCTGTCGCCTTAAATTTTTGTAAAAATATTTAATTTTTTTATCGCTTGTGTCCTCGAGGTCGTTTGTGAGGACACAAACAACGGCGAACAACGGCGAACATCACGAAGTCGTTTGTGAGGACACAAACAACAGCGAACATCACAAGGTCGTTTGTGAGGACACAAACAACGGCGAACATCACAAGGTCGTTTGTGAGGACACAAACAACGGCGAACATCACGAAGTCGTTTGTGAGGACACAAACAACGGCGCACATCACAAGGTCGTTTGTGAGGACACAAACAACGGCGAACATCACAAGGTCGGTTGTGAGGAC
>JBPOJO010000444.1:0-7889 GCA_052033485.1 Bacteroidota bacterium
ATTACACTAAAATTGCAATAATTGCTGCTGACGGGGTATATAAAAAAATCTTTGAAAACGCCGCAGCCTGTTGTGGAATTGAAACCCAAATCTCTCAAAAACCGGAAACGCAACAAGGATTTGTCCCTCAAAAAAATCGTTGGCATATAGAAAGGTCTTTTGCTTGGTTGAATTTTTACCGTAGATTATCAAAAGACTTCTAAAAAAAACCGAAAACTCCGCAATAATGATACAAATTGCTTTTATTTGTTTAATTTTGAACCACTTTTTGTGAAATTAGTTTCTAAACACGCTCTAAATTTTAACTTCCTTTGTGAAATTTTTACAATATGAACAACATTATTTCAAAATTACCCAATGTCGGCACCACCATTTTTACGGTCATGTCGGGTTTGGCAAACGAACATCAGGCGGTAAATCTTTCACAAGGTTTTCCCGATTTTCCGATAGATGAAAAACTCATTGATTTGGTCGCCGACGCGATGCGAAAAGGCTTCAATCAATACGCACCGATGCAGGGTGTGGCTGTTTTGAGAAATGAAATATCGGCAAAAATTCAAAAATTGTACGGCGTAAATTTTTGCCCTGACAAAGAAATTACCGTTACTTGCGGCGCAACTGAAGGAATTTTTGACATCATAACCGCCGTGGTTCGGCAAGGCGATGAGGTCATTATTTTAGAGCCGGCGTATGATTGCTACATTCCTGCGGTCGAACTTTGCGGAGCAAAACCGGTTTGTATTCCTCTTCGATTTGAAGACTTTTCCGTCGATTGGCAGGCTGTTGAAGAGGCAATGAATGAAAAAACTAAACTGCTGATTTACAACACTCCGCACAATCCTTCGGGTGCAAATTGGTCGCAAAATGACATGGAATATTTGTTGCGATTGGCGGAAAAATATCCCTTTTTTATCCTTGCCGACGAGGTTTATGAGCACGTTTCTTTTACGCCGCACATCACGATTCTCGCGCAGGAAAGTTTGCGAAACAGGTTTTTTGCCGTTTATTCTTTCGGAAAAACATTTCACGCAACGGGTTGGCGCACGGGTTATTGTGTGGCTTCAGAAAATTTAACCAAAGAACTTCGAAAAGTGCATCAATATGTAACTTTCAGCATAGCAGCACCGTTGCAATACGGCTTGGCAGAATACCTTAAAAATGCAGAAAATTATCAAAATGTGGCGCAATTTTATGCAAAAAAGCGCAATTTTTTCTGTAATTTAATGCGTGAAACAAAGTTTAAATTTACACCTTGCGAGGGCACTTATTTTCAAACCGTAGATTATTCTGAAATTTCGGAAGAAAACGACATGGAATTTGTTTTTCGTTTGGTGAAAGAATTTGGCGTTGCGGCAGTTCCGCTGTCTCCTTTTTATTCCGCAAAAACAGACATCAAAAAAATTCGATTTTGTTTTGCCAAAAAAGAAGAAACGCTGACCGAAGCAGTCGAAAGATTGAAAAAAATCTAATTTTTTTTCTTGTCAATTTTTTGTATATTTCAAGACGAAAAAACAAATTTTGTAAAATTGAATTACTCACTTTAACTTCAAAAATTTATGTTGAAAACACTGACAATGATTTTGTTTGTTGTAATTTTTAACTTTTCTTTAACTTCTTGTTTGTGGATAAAACCGCACCCGCACGGCGCGCCTCCGGGACAAGTCAAAAAATACACGGGTGTACACCCCGGAAAAGGAAAGGGAATTCCGCCCGGACACATGAAAAACGGAAAAGCTAAGTAATTGACAGACAGTGTTTTAATTTACATATTCCCTTTCGGTCGTTAAAACTTATTTTACCAATACCTGACTTTCGGTGAATTGGCAACAGCTTTTTGTCGAAAAAAAGTATTTTTTGTAAAGTTTATCTATTGAAAGGGAATATTTTTTTAACAAAAAAATCAAACCAAACAACCCAAACCATTAAAACATGGCTACTCAAAAGTTTAAAGAAGTTAAAAGCGTAGTAAGTTTTCAGGACGCTTTGAAAATGATTCAACCGGGCGACCTCTTTTTCACAAGCGGAAAATATAATGCAAGCTCGGCAATTAAGGCTATAACCGATTCCGATGTCAGTCATGTCGGCGTTATCGGTTTTATTTATGACCGTGCGGTCGTTTTTGAAAGTGCCTCCGGCGACGGTGTTCGTGTTGTGCCGCTTGCTCATTATCTTTTTAACTATGAAAACAGTAAAAAAGCATACAACGGGAAAATTTATTTTGGGCGGCACAAAAAATTTCCGAAAGATGCCGTAACGCAAAAAATCTTTTTTCAAGTCGCCGTTGACTTGCTCAACTACAATTATGACGATGCAGAAGGGAAAAAAATACTGTTAGACCGCCTTTTGCACATCGGCAGCAAGTCCGAAAATGATGCCTACATTTGTTCTGAATACATTGAAAGGCTTTTTTTCAGCATCAATTTGCCCTTTGCGGTTGCCCAAAAGGGATTTGTTTTTCCCGAACATGTCGCAGCCGACCCCGATGTGGAGATTTTGGCTGAAATTATTCAGTAGTTTTTCGGAAACTTATTTTGATTTCAAAACAATTTTTTTGACTTTTTTTAATGATTTTTATTGCGATGTTAACTTGCAAATAAAAATTGTCATAATACCTTTGTGCCGTCTTAGAGGCTGATTTCTCGGGACAAATCAAACTAAATTGACTTCAAAATGAAAAATAATTGGGCGTATATTCACTTGATACTTTTTGTATCGGCATTGTTTTTTGTTGCTTGCGGCAAAAAAAATGACGAAAATACAAATAATACCACAAATGAGCTTGAAGGCTTTACCAAAATTACGCACGGAAGCACGGCAGACAGCAAAGTGAAAGTCGAAATGTGGAGCAAAAGTCCCTTTTTCGTCGGTTACAATGAGATAAAAATCGTGTTGCAAGACGGCACAGACCCGTCTAAAGTGCTGACTGACAAGGAAATAATGTTGATGCCGATGATGACCATGAACATGATGGGAAGCACGCATCAACATTCTTGCCCTGTCGAAAGTCCTGCAAAAGCAACAAACGGCGTTTATGCAGGTGCTGCGGTGTTTAGCATGCCGACTTCCGGCGACGGTTTTTGGGAAATGATTGTCAAAGTGAAAACTGACGCGGGTTTTACGGAGTGCAAAATGCCGATAACGGTGGTTTCAAAAGAGCCTGTGGTTTTTACTTCTTTCAAAACGAACGAGACTATACCGGTAAGTCTCTTTTTGACCATGATTCAACCCGCATCGCCGAAAGTCGGCATGAATGATATTGAGTTTTCTTTGCATAAAAAGCAAGACATGATGAATTTTCCTGCGGAAAGCGGCTATACGATTGAGATTGAACCCGAAATGCCGAGCATGGGACATGGCTCGCCGAATAACGTCAATCCGGTACATACCGAAAAAGGTCATTTTAAAGGAAAAGTTAACTTTACAATGACAGGCGAATGGAAAATAAATGTTGTGGTTAAAAAAGACGGAGTTGCCGTTTCAAAAGACCTTGCTTTTATTGTTAAATTTTAAAAAACTTGCCTAATTTTAAACCTATAAGGTTTTAAAAGCCTTATAGGTTTGCTCTATCCCCGCCTATTTACCCCAATTTTATGAAAAAAATTCTTTGTTTTTTGCTGATATTTTTAGGTGCATTGCCAATGTCGGCACAAAATCAAGAAAATTCAGACACTATTTTTGTCAGTGAAATAGACATCAAAGCTCAATTTGAGCTTGAAAATAAAGATGTGTTGAATTTTTATCGAAGTAATTATTTTTCAACCATTGACAACATCAATTCACGTCTCGACGGTTTATCGCTCATCAAACGCGGCGCGTATGCCGCTGAGCCGCAAATCAACGGTTTTTCGGGCGGTCAATTGAATGTTACAATTGACGGTATGAGAATGTTCGGCGCATGCACGGACAAAATGGACCCTGTAACCTCTTATATAGAGCCTACAAATTTGAAAAGCATCACCGTCAATCAGGGGACAAACGGGTGTGCAACCGGCTGTAACATAGGCGGTTCGCTCGACATGAGCTTGCAAGAGCCGGAGAGCAAAACTTCAAAAGCCTTTAACGGCAATGTCGGATTCGGGTTTGAAAGTATTTCGATGAGCAGAAACCTTTTATTTTCAAGCAATTACCAAAAGAAAAAGTGGCTTTTCGGCTTGAATGGCGTTTATCGCAAAAATGAGGCTTATCGCGCAGGCAACGGAGAAAAAATTCCATTTTCGTACTTTGAAAAGGGAAATTTACACGCCGTCGTAAAATATTTAAAAGATGAAAAAAACAGTTTTAAACTCGACTTTTTATACGATTTGGCAAAAAATGTCGGATATCCCGCTTTGCCGATGGATGTCGGCACGGCAAAAGCAATTTTAGTTGCGGGAGAATACAAAAAAGAAGGTAAAACTTCCTTTAAGGGCAAAATTTATTTTAACAGAATATTCCACCTGATGGACGATTCTAAGCGCGACAGCCTCTATTTTGTTAAAAATCATGCGACGGGTAGGCTTGATTCGGTCTATATGCGCATGGACATGCCCGGCAGCAGCAATACCCTCGGTATGTACGCACAAATCACGCGAAATTGGGCTGAAAAGCATCGTTTGACCGTAAAAATTGACAACTATACCAATGTTTCGCTTGCAGAAATGACGATGTTCATGCGATATCCGAGCAAAAAACCCGAAGCTCCGATGTATATGCAAACTTGGCCTGAAATGCTGCGCAACGTAACGGGGCTTTATTTTCAAAATACAAGTTTTTTTACATCGAAATTTTCGCTCAATCTCAATGCCCGCGTGGATTTTAACACCGATATTTTGCGCTCTGAGTACGGCGAGAGACAATTTTCGGTTTTTGGTTATACTTTGCCGAAAAAGCAAGAAAGCACGGTCAGAAGCCTCAATATTTCGGCTGAATATCAATTGACTGACAAGTTAAATATTTTATTATCAGGCGGTTACGCAGAGAGAATGCCTGTTATCGGCGAAAGATTTGGCTTTTATCTTTACAATGCTTACGACGGATTTGACTACATCGGCACGCCGGATTTAAAAGTTGAAAAGGGCAAAAATTTGCGGTTTTCGGCGCAATACACCTCCGAAAAGTTAAAATTTTCCTTTTCACAGTCGGCAAATTTTGTCAAAGATTACATTCTCGGCATCACGGACAGCACAATTCCGCCGATGAATTTTTATGCACGGGGAACAAGAAGGTATCAAAACATCGAATCTGCCGAGATTCATGCTTCAGATTTTTCGTTTTTTTATTTTCCTTCCAAGTCTGTAACTGTTTTTTCAGTTACGAAATTCACTTACGGCAAAATTAACAATGCAACAGCTTTGCCGCTGATTCCCCCGCTTAAGAATTTTTTAGCTGTCAAATTTGAAAAGAAAAACTTTTTTGCACAAGTTGAATGTGAAAATGCCCTTGCACAAAACCGCATCAATGCCGAATATGGTGAGAAAAAAACGCCTTCTTTTACCGTTTTTCATTTGAAAACAGGCTGTACGTTGCATTTTTCCGAAAAACAAGTGTTTTTGGGCTTCAATATTTCTAATTTGAGCAATCGCACCTATTATGAACATTTGGATTGGGGAAAAATTTACCGACCGGGGAGAAATTTTGAAATTTTTTGCCAATTTACTTGGTAAAATTTTCGGTAATTTAATTCATTTTCTTGTTTGAATAAAAAACAGGCAAAATACAAATAAATTCAAAATGCCGATTTTTTTGTCAAAATAAACATAATTACAATTTTATATGCTTATTTTAAGTTCCTGCAAAAAAATTAGATGTGTTACAGAAAAGCTACTAAAACTTTGTTTTTAGGCAGTAAAGCCCTGTTTTCTTTTAAATTTTTAGGTAAATTACTAAAAAAAAATTACCTTTGTAAAAAAGAAGAAAATGTACATCGCAAATCCTCTGTATGATGTGGTTTTTCGATGTTAGCTCGAAGCGGGGTGCCGAAGAACGCTTGAAGTCAGAATATGCCGAAAAACAGGCAAATGAAACTCTTTATTCTGCAAAAAAAGCAATGAAAAGCAGTGTGTCGGCACATAAAGTTGCTTTATTTTCGACGAAAAATTGCAGAGCATTAAAATATTTCTTTGCAGAACTTCAAGAATCAACAAACAATTAACGCTTTTTTTCAAAATTAAATTTTTTTTGTATCGCATTATATTTTCACATACCATTTTGCAGGCGCGCCTGCCATTATTGCGACTTTCATTTCAGCACAAATTTACGCCGAAAAGAAGAACTTATCGGCGCACTTATTCGCGAAATTGAGATGCGAATTGACTTTTTTGAAAGTACGAAAAAGCAAAACAGTATTTATTTTGGCGGCGGAACTCCTTCATTATTAAGCGAATACGAACTAAATTCACTGTTGCAAGCTGCCTTTAAAGTGTTTTCTTTTTCGGAAAACCCCGAAATAACACTCGAAGCAAACCCCGAGGACATGAACAGAGAAAAGTTAATTGCTTGGAAAAAGCTTGGCTTTAATCGTTTGAGCATCGGCGTTCAAAGCCTTCAAAACTCAGTGTTAAAATTACTTAATCGTGGTCATAAACGAGAAAACGCCCTTGCTGCCATCGCTCTTGCGCAAGACTGCGGATTTGAAAACATAACTGTTGATGTCATTTTTGGTATTCCGACTTTACTCACAAAAACGCTTGAGGAAGATTTGAACACCTTCCTACGCACAGGCGTACCGCATATTTCGGCATATTCGCTTACAATTGAGCCCAAAACAGCTCTTCACCGCTATACTGAACAGGGGAAAATTGCTTTACCTGACGAGGAAACCGCGACTGAGCAATTTTTGCTTGTTTATCAAATTTTAACAGAAAATAATTTTCGCCATTACGAAATTTCAAATTACGGCAAGGAAAATTATTACTCACAACACAACACAAATTATTGGAAAAAAGGCACTTATCTCGGAATCGGTCCGTCAGCGCACTCCTACGACGGCGAAAACAGGTATGCGAATATTGCCAATAATCAACGGTATGTGCGAGAAATACTTTCCGGAAAATTGCCGCAAACAATAGAAAATTTAACACTCCACGACCATATTAACGAATATTTGCTGACTTCCCTGCGTACAGAAGACGGAATTGATTTAACATTTTTGTCAGAAAAATATCATTTTGAGATGCAAAAAGTATTTTCAAAACAGATTGAAAAAAACTTATCAAACAAGCTGATTTTTACGGACAATGAGAAAATTAAACTTACGTTGGAGGGGAAACTTTTCGCAGATGCAATTGCGGGAGATTTTTTTCTGCTTAAAAATGACAAAATTTGCTAATTTCTCCGCAAGAACATATTTTTTTTCTTTCAAAAACGTTATCAATAAAAAATGCAATGAAAAAAATTTTTTGTTTTATAGTTTTAAGTTTCGGGCTGCTTTCGACGAATTTTGCGCCGCCTAAACTTGTCAAAGTGAAAATTAATGAAGATTTAACCCTATCCGTTCCCGAGACTTTCATAGAAATGTCGGAGGACGAGATGGCAAAATTTTACATGACCTCCAAGAAACCGGCGGCAGTTTTTTGCGAACAATCCGAAAAAAAAATCCAAGTTGCGGTCAGCAGCAGCGATACTCCTTGGGGGGACGATGTTGAATTGCTTCAAAAAATTTACCGAAAAAGTATATCAAATTCGTACCCGAAAGTTACATTTCTCAAAGAGGAAATCTTTAGCATCAAAAAGAAGAAATTTGCACTTTTTGAATTTATCGGAGAAGTTGCGGCTGAAGAAAACCCGATAACACCCTAGCAAATCAAACCTGTAATTAGCAATATAATTATTAGCATTAGCTATAGTCTCTTGTAACAGCGATAAAATCCATTGATCAGCAATATTAATTTTATCAAAATCTTGAATTTTTT
>JBPOJO010000443.1:0-4164 GCA_052033485.1 Bacteroidota bacterium
CTTTCAATTTCACCTATCAACTTCCCGACTTTATCATCAGCGATAGGTAAATCTTTGATGTGTCGCCAAATTTTATCGTCTGCAATTACCTCTTCAAGCGTTTTTGCCGTCTGAACCGAATACCAAAGCAGGCTAAAACCAACAGCAAAACAATCATAAATAACCAAGTCAGAGCATTATAACTTCGCAGCGGATTCGTTGGTCGACCAATAATTATATTTTCCATTTTGCTCAATTATTCCACAAATCTACCAAAAAAACAAAAAAACTCGCGTTAAAATTTATATTTTTTCTCATTACAAAATTTGGTCGTTTGACAGTGTCGCTGTTTTGCAAACGCAAAATAAGCGCGATTCATCGTTTTTTTCGATTGTTTGGGCGAAGTTGTGATTTTAAGGAATATACTTTGTTTAGATTTGTATTGTGCAAACAATGCAAAGAGAAGTCTTTGATTGATTTTTGTCTATCTTTGCAAAAAAATTGCAATGAAGACAAGCGGATTTAAAATCGTTTATGAAGACAATCATTTATTGATAGTCAATAAAAACAGCGGTATACTGACGCAAGGAGACAAAACGGGCGATGTAACACTCCCCGACTTGGCTAAAAATTACTTGCGCGAACGTTACGACAAACCCGGCAATATTTTTTGCGGAGTAGTCCATCGTCTCGACCGTCCCGTGAGCGGCTTAGTTGTTTTGGCTAAGACCTCAAAAGGATTGGAAAGAATGAATGAACTTTTCCAAAAAAGAAAAGTTAATAAGGTGTATTGGGCTGTAACGGAAAAAAATCCGCCGAAAAAAGCTGACAGATTGGTTCATTATTTGTCAAAAGACGAAAAAAGCAATACGGTGCAAGTATTTGATTACGACGTGCCGGAAACGCAAAAAGCGGAATTGAAATACAAGGTATTGGGCGTTGTGAATAAAAACGTATTGATTGAAGTCAGTCCTTTAACGGGGCGACCGCATCAAATACGGGCGCAACTCGCTCATATCGGCTGCCCGATAAAAGGCGACGTGAAATACGGCTCGCCCCGCCCCGCACGAGAGGGACGTATCTATCTGCACGCACGTCGGTTGGATTTCATTCATCCTGTCAAAAACGAACCTGTCATTTGTATAGCCGGACTTCCGGACGACAGTTTTTGGAACGAGTTTTTAGTTCTCGACGATTTTGTCCCCGATGACAGACATTTGCCTTATTTGCACGGTTCATAAAACAACAACAACACCGATAAATCTTCAAAACTATTCGGAAAAAACCAACATTTCATTACCCGAATGAGTACGAAGATGGACTTTAAAATTTTAGAAACCGTGCTGCGTCGTCAGCCCTTAGCGGCTGCCTTTGCGCTGAATGCAGTGTTATTTGCAGTGCATTTTTTTGCCGCCGATATTTACTATTTCTCAGAAAAAGAAGTAGAATGGGTGAGTCGCATTCTCTCGCCCGAGTGGAGAACGCCGAATGCGAATTCGTTTTTTAACAATTTAATCATTTGGTTACAAGGCGAATATCCAAGTCAACCATGGTTTAAATTGAGCCTTTTCGGTACGAATTTTATTTCGGCTGTGGGTTTGAGTTATTGTTTTTTTAGTGTCAAACCGCAAAAACAAACACTTTTCCTCTACACGGCGGCGTTTTTGTTCATGCTTTATTATATCGGCAGCTACCTCACGGCAGAGGTAACGGCGGGTTTATCGGGTTTATCGGGAATTTTAATGATAATTTTGGCTGACCGGAATGAAGAAAAAAGTAATCTTTTTCGGCATCTGTTCGGCTCATTTTTAGCACTTTGGAGCGGATTTTTGTCATGGACGACATTCGGATTGTTAATGATGTTGATTTTGCCCTTTTGGTTACTCACCCTTCGTAAAGAACAACAAATCAAAGCCTTGATAACAGGGGGCTTGCTTGCGGTCGTAGTCATGCTTTCTTTGCTTGCTGATTGGTACCATTACAGCACAAGCACACACAATCCTGATTTGTTGCGTGAACAAGTTTTGACTTCTTTGCGCAAAAAAATTGCAGTTACTGATATGCCGAAAGCGGAATTGGAAGAAAATCTTGACAGAGCCGGACTTTCCTACAACGATTATTTGTTGTTAAAAAGTGAATTTATGCTTAACAACAAAAGCATTAACATTCGCTCAATGTCGGCATTTCTTGCGCAACAATCCCTTTCTTCCGAAACCGACACGATAATAAATTATTTTAGACAAACAGCAAGTGAGCCTTATGTAAAAAAATTGTCCGGTTTAAGCATCATTTTTATCGCGTTTTCACTCTTTTTTGTCGTTTGGGATAGGTATAAACTTCGCATTTTATTCATTTCATTTGCAGCGTCAGTGTCTTGGTTATTAATGTTTTATGCGTACAGTTACTCAAACTTAGACAGCAGTTATTTGGCACCGGGCTTTTTTTTCATTTCACTTTTGCCGACTTTAATTTATTTGACAAGTACACAAAGACAGGATTTTTCCAAAGACCGAAATTTATTCATCATAGCTATTTTTCTGTGCATTTCAGGAGCATTATTAATTGCCTCAACGAATCCGCATGCAAAAAAATACAGTTCATCTTATTGCGACACCAATCGTTGCGATTGGAATGATTTTGCCGGCTACGCAAATGAAAACAGCAATCAGTTGTACGTCATTTGGGGCAATCACCGTTTAAATGAGTGTTTTGATACCAACACTTCCTTAAATTTTGTCAACTTACGCAATGTACTTTGGTTAAAAGGCGACCAACAAAGCAAAAGCACAGAAGAGCGTTTAGATGTCTTTTTTATCAAAGATTTACCCAACGATTTTCTCAAACGCGACCACGCCTATTTAGTCGTTCCGAATTATGAGTTAGAGGAGTTGAAAAAAATGCTCATTACCTATTTTTCTGAGCATCAACACCAACCCGTAAAAATAGAAAGAGTCAAAATTTTCAAAAATTTTGTTATCATTCGCTTGTTGAACTATTGATACGAGTTTTTTTGAAAATAAAGGCAAAAAAACTCGAATCAATTTTTGAAACCCGGCTTTTCTGCAAGAAGATACATTGCAGCCATTCGCACTGCAACACCGTTTTCAACTTGGTCGAGAATAAGCGCGTTTTCGGAATCAGCTACGTCGCTTGTAATTTCGATACCGCGATTAATTGGACCGGGATGTAAAAAAGTAATTTTTTTATTCAATTCTGTAACAAGTTCGGCATTTATCCCAAAGTAAAGTGCGTATTCACGTAAAGACGGAAAATCTTTGCCGCTTTGCCGTTCCAATTGGATTCTCAATACGTTTGCGGCATCAGACCATTGCAGCGTCTCTTTCACATTGACGGATTTTTTAACACCGAGAGATTCAATGTGCTTTGGTAAAAGCGTTGCAGGTCCGCAAACCATCAATTCAGCACCCATTTTTTGCAAACAAAAAATATTGGAAAGTGCGACCCGCGAGTGCATAATATCTCCGATAATTGCGACCCGAAGTCCTTTGAGTGTGCCAAACTTTTCTTTAAGCGAAAATGCGTCAAGCAATGCCTGCGTAGGGTGTTCGTGTGTCCCGTCTCCTGCATTAATGATATTTGCCTGTATGTGTTTGGATAAAAAATGTGGTGCGCCAACGCTTGCATGACGCATAACAATCATGTCAACTTTCATTGCAAGGATATTATTGACTGTATCCAGCAGAGTTTCTCCTTTTTTAACAGAGCTTGTCGAAGCAGAAAAGTTAACAATATCAGCCGAAAGCCTTTTTTGAGCAAGTTCAAAAGAAATTCGTGTGCGCGTAGAATTTTCAAAAAAAATATTGGCAATTGTAATATCGCGCAGTGAAGGAACTTTTTTTATGGGGCGATTAATAACTTCTTTAAACTGAGCAGTAGTTTCCAAAATTAATTCAATGTCAGAAACCTGCAAATTTTTGATGCCTAAGAGATGTCGAGTACTAAGTGCGCTCATAGTGTTTTTTGCGCAAATTTAAGTTATTTCAAAAAAAACACACGCTTTCCCGCATTTTTTTTAAAAAATCCCTATAAAAAACATTTATGTCTCTTTTTTTGCAAATAAGTATGAATAGTTTGCATAAGTAGACAAAAAAAAACCCGCAAATGCGGGTTAAAAAAAGGTGGGCAGTAACCTACTCTACCGCAATTCAGTGCAGTACCATCGGC
>JBPOJO010000639.1:0-3057 GCA_052033485.1 Bacteroidota bacterium
AATACGAAGAGCGAAATTTAAAACTTCAAAAATCTTTGTCAATGCCCGACGTTATGCTTGGTTATCAGCCTAATGACAAAGGCAGTAACTACGTGCGCCCCCTACACGGGTTTGGTTTTGGAGATGAATATTCCGCTTTTTGACAGAAATCAGGGTAATATCAAACGAGCAAAGGTCAAAATTGAGCAAGCCCAATCAAGCAGAGAGTTAGCGGAACTCAAACTGAGCAACGAAGTGCTGCAAGCATTTGAAAAGTTGCGCAATTCAAGAGCGGGTTTTGATTCCTTTTCGGCTGAATTTCTGAAAACCATTGACGATTTGAACCAAAATTCTATTCGCAATTACGACAAGAAAAATATTAACTTGTTGGAATACATTGACTTACAAAGAATTTTTATTCAAAATCGGCTGCAATATATTGATTTGCAAAATCAATATCACAATGCGATTAATCAACTCAATTTCAGCATCGGAAAACAAATCATTCGCTAAAAATCATGAAAAATTGGCTTATTTTTTTCTTTTTTCTCCTTTTTTCGCTTAATCTTTGGGCGCAAGAGAAAAACAAACAAACGCAGGAAACGAAACGCTCCAAAATAGAGGAACTTCGCGCTGATACATTGCCGAAGCCCTCCGTTTTAGACCAAAAAATCTTTTGGGGATTTGTTTTCCTCAACGGTTGGTCGTCAGTTTCGGAAAACGAATCCTATTTTTTTAAACCCTCTTTGGGCGGTGGCATTCGTGTGGATTATTATTTCGCCAAATCTTTGGGCTTAAGTGTCGGTTTGAATTATCAACAGAGAGGTACGGGGGTAAAAACGACCGATTACGATAATTCTTTGGGCAATGCGGACTCAACGCATCGCTTGCGTTTGCGTTTCAACAGCCTTGAAGTGCCGATTTCATTGCTTTTTAAAAGTCCGAAAGGTCTTTTCGGTGGCAAAGGTGTGCGTTTTTTGGCGGGTGCCGGTCTGACTCCGCAAATGAATTTTCAAACTACCCGTTTTTTTAACAGCGCGGAAGATGGTTTTCACGACATCAGCGACGTTTCGGCAAACTATTACACTTTTGATACTTCATTGGACATCAATGCGGGTTTCCTCATCAGTGCGGGCGAGAAAACAGCCTTTTTGACAGATGTTTTTATGCAATTCGGAACACAAAATGTATATAAAACAGCTAATTTATCGGGAAAAAACAGATATTGGGGATTGCGCATTGCATTTTTGTTCTGATGTTGCCTAAACCTTAATTTTTTGACAGACATGGAAAAATACCTTTTTTTGAGCATTTTCCTATTGATTGGGAACATAAAATCAGCCTTTTCGCAGAGTGATTCAATTGCGCAGATAAGTTTTGACCGCCCGGGAATTGCAGATTCGCCCTATATTGTTGATTTGCAAAATTGGCAAGTTGAATTTGGGGCAAGTACGGCAAAAAACGGCGATTGGAGTGATTTGCTGTACTCCTCTGTCATGCTTCGCAAAAGCATTCACAAGCGTTTTGAGTTGCGATTGACCATGATGCATCAACCTGTGAGCTTTTTATTGGATAATTTTTACGAAACGGCAGCCAAACGTTACCCTATTTCGCTTTTCGGAAAATGGAAAATTGCAGATGAAAAAGGATTTTTGCCCGATATGGCACTTTTAGGCGGTTTTATTGTTCCGATTCAAAAGGACTTTGCCATAAAAAATATGGGATACGAACTGTATTTGATGTGCCAAAACAACATAAGTCCTTTATTTTCAATAAATTATGGAGGCGGAATATTACAAAATCACCCACAAGCAGGCTTGATGCACAATTACTCGCTTTGTTTCAATATTTTACTAAGTTCCCAATTGGGAATTTTTGTTGAAAACTATGCTTACGCAAAAAATTGGACAAAAGATTGGGAAGAAGGCATTGATTGCGGAATTGTGTATTCGCCTGTTCCTAAAACGCAAATTGACCTATCGGGTGGCTATCATTTTTTGGCAAACGGCTATTGGTTATTCGCCTCAGTGGGTTTTTCGCGAGCTTTTTTTGGAAAAAAATAAGCGATGCGGCACAAGCATTTTGCTTGTACTGAAAAAATCGTAAGCAAAACGCATGCGATACATTGGGGCTAAGCATTACAGTTTTTCTCAAACTCCAATTTTTGGCAAAAATTTTTAAAACTTTTTTAATAAACTTTATATGAGAAATTTTCGCGTTTTTTTTCATTTGATAACGGCTTTCACCTTAATTTTTTCAGCTTTTGCTTGCTCAAAAAATGACGGAAAAGAACTTCCGAAAACGGAAAAATTTTGCCTCACCGATACTTTGGCAAAAAACATTGAGACGGCAAAAGCGGAAGTTAAAACCGTTGCAAATGAGTTAGTTTTGCAGGGCAAAATTACTTTTGACGAAGATAATGTTGCCAAAGTATATCCTTTGGCGGGCGGTTTTGTCAAAGAATTGCGCGCCAATTTGGGCGATTTTGTGCAAAAAGGGCAAGTGCTCGCTGTCATCAGAAGTCCCGAAATCGCGGGTTTTACTAATCAAACAAGCGTTGCACAGGCAAATTTAAGTGTTGCCGAAAAAAATTATCAAGTTGCGCAAGAGTTGTTTAAAACGGGAACTACCTCCGAAGTTGAATTGATTAACGCTAAAAAAGAATTAGAAACCGCGCAAGCCGAACTCTATCGCAGCAAAGAAGTGATGAGCATGTACAACGTAGGCAAGGAATCTTTTTACAATATTTTGGCACCCGCATCGGGTTTTGTAGTAGCAAAAGACGTTACTCTTAACATGGAATTGCGCACGGAAGACATCAAACCGATTTTCACGATTTCTAACTTGGACAAAGTGTGGGTAATGGCAAACATTTACGAATCCGATATAGCAGATGTAAAAGAGGGCTATGAAGCCGACATTACCACAATTTCATATCATGAGCAAGTTTTTAAAGGAAAAGTGGATAAAATTTTTAACATGATTGACCCCGAAAGTAAAGTTTTGAAGGCAAGAATCGTGCTGCAAAATCCCGATTTTAAACTTAAACCCGAAATGTTTGCGAATGTTACGGTGAAA
>JBPOJO010000260.1:0-3444 GCA_052033485.1 Bacteroidota bacterium
GCAGCCAAGTTTAAGCCGTCTTCGACCGACAATTCTTGAATACTGTTGAGCAAAGATTTTGTCAAAGCCATTGAATTGGCAGAATTGCTTTTGACAAGGTGTTCGGCAAATTTCCGAACTTCTGCATCAAGTAAATTTTCGTTTATGATGTGTGAAATCAAGCCGAATTTTTGTGCTTCTTGTGCAGAAATCAAATCGCCTGACAGCAAAAGTTGTCTTGTAGCCCCTTCGCCGATTTTTCTTGTCAAAAAAACCATCACCAATGCGGGAATAAAGCCGATTTTAACTTCAGTATAGCCGAATTGTGCTTCGGGAACGGAAAACGCAAAATCGCAAACAGAAACTAATCCGCAACCGCCCGCAATCGCACTTCCCTGCACTTGTGCTATGACAACTTTGGGCAAAGTATAAATTTTGCGATACAAATCTTTTAACAGCAGTGAATCGTTGAGGTTTTCGTCGTAAGAATTATTTTGCAAAGATTTTAAATATTCGAGGTCTGCTCCCGCGCTGAAAACTTTTCCGTTTGCCTTCAAAACAACCACTTTTACGCTGTCGTTGTTGCGAATGTCGGCAAAAATTAAGCGCAATTCTTTCACTAATTCGGGGCTGAAAGCGTTTCTTTTTTCGGGGCGATTAAGCGTAACGAAAGCGGTTTGCGCCTCAATATTGTATGTCGTCAGTTGCAATGGCAAATTATTCATAACCGTAAGATTAATTTGGGGCAAATGTAAAAAAGTTTGCCCAAAAAACAAGGTTTCAGACAAACTTTTCAAACATAAAAATTACTTTACGCGCGTCATGGAGTAAAGCATATTGTTGGTTCCGATTTTGATTTTGAAGCCGAAAGCTTGATTTCCTGTTTCTTTTGCGTCAAACCAACCGTGATAATTGTCTTCTTTTTGAGTTTTTACGCCTTCGATAGCTTTTCCCATTGAGGTTTGTTTGTTGATAAGAAAAGTAAAACCGTTGCTTGCGGCTTCAACAATATCGGCGTTAAATTCGATGCCGTCTTGTTGCTGAAAAGTCATTTTCTTATCCGTTACACGCAAAACATTCACCAAAATAGTGTCTTGAACAACGCTGTTAGAGTAAAGTCGAACGGTTTTGAAGGTGCCTTGTGCAAGCAAGGTCGAATCGACGGGAGCGGGATTATCATTGCCTCCGCAAGATGAAAGCAAAAGAACGCAGGCAAAAATCAATGCCGAAAGAAAAATATTTTTGGTCATAAACAGTATTTTTTTACAAAATTGAAAAAAAAAACTCAACTTTCAGCACAAAATTACGTAAATAACAATAAATCGCATAAAATTCTTCTTGAATGTAATTTTTCGGCTAAATTTTTGCAATTTTTTTCATTGTTATTTGTTTTTTTAGTTTTTATTGCTAAATTGCGTCTGCTAACAAATAAATTGTTTCATCATGAAAGACCACTTTCAAATTGTGAAAGAATACCTAATCGAATTAGGTTACGACATCAAATTCCAAGACCCCAAAGAGGAGTTGCTCGTCATCAGCGATGAGTCGGAAGGAATAAACAACATGGCTCTCGATTGTGAGAAAGATATTTTGGTTATTCAGCAGTTCATTATTGATTTGCAAGACCCTGATGTCGAAACGTACAGGGCTCTTTTGCAAAAAAACAATGAGATTGTACACGGTGCGTTTGTTTTGGACGAAAGCGGCAAAAGGCTCTCTTTCCGAGATACCCTTCAACTCGAAAACCTTGATATTAACGAATTAGAAGCCTCTATCAACTCCTTAAAAATGCTTTTTGCCGAGTATTTTACCGAGTTATTGAGTTATGCAAAAGCGTAGTCAGGTTCTTTTCAATTTTTTATTCATTCGAAAAAAATTCTTACAACTATGAGTTTTTTCAAAAGACTTTTCAAAATGGGCGAAGCAGAAGCGCATAATGCTCTCGATAAATTGGAAGACCCCATCAAAATGACAGAACAAGGTATCAGAGACCTAAAAACTGACCTTGACAAAAGTATGCAAGGTTTAGCGGAATTAAAAGCACTTGCGATTCGCTCAAAAAGGGACTACGATATGTATGCCGAAATGTCCAAAACTTCTGAGCAAAAAGCCGTCATGCTCCTCCAAAAAGCCGAAGCAGGTCAAATTGACCCTTCGGAAGCGGACAGATTAGCGGGTGAAATGTTGCGCAAAAAAGAAGAAGCAGACCAACACGTTGCGCGCCTCTCCAAAGAAGTTACGCAACAAGAAGCTGCCGTTTCGAAAATGAATGCCAATATTCAAACGCTCAAATCAAAAGTCGGCACTTACGAAAATGAACTTCGCTCGCTCAAAGCACGTGCGAAAGTCAGTGAGGCAACGAAAAAAATCAACAAACAACTTGCGCAAGTTGATTCAAGCAGCACTGTTGCGATGCTCGAACGCATGAAAGAAAAAGTAGCACAAGACGAGGCATTAGCCGAAGGTTATGCGGAAATTGCGGGACAAAGCAAATCCGTAGATGATGAAGTAGACAAAGCACTCAGCTCAACTTCGAGTTCGGCTTCCCTACTCGAATTGAAAGCGCGTTTAGGCTTGGCACAAAAAAGTCAAACCCCGCCCGCGTCGGAAGTTTAAGATTTAAGAGGTCAGCAATGACCTCTTTTTTTTTGCAAAAAATAATGTTGTGAAAAACGGACTGAAGTCCGTTGTACATTTTCTTTTCATCGCATAGATTCCGTCGGTTTTGAGCAAAAAAAGAACCGCCGACAAAATTGCCGACGGCTCTGTCAAAACAATGCAAAACGCGCAAAGCAAATTCTCTGCGCGTTTTTTTTATCAGTCGCGTGTAATTTTCCGAACGGTTGTGATGCCGTTAGAAGTTACTCTGACCATGAACACGCCCGAAGGCAAGGTGCTTAAATCCAATTTTGCGGTATTTTGAACTTCCTCCGCGGTAAATTCTTTCACCATCAATGTGCGTCCGAGTTGGTCAAGAACATTCACCGAAACAGGTGTTTTGCTGTTCATAGTGATGTACAAATCGCCTTTTGTCGGGTTCGGATAAAGTAAGAAACGAACTTCGTTCGGATTTTTCTCTTCCTCTTCCGTACCGCTGATGCCGAAATAAATCGAACCGCTGAATACTTCGCAACCCGTTGAATACGTTACCAAAGCTCTGTAAAGCCCTGCTTCCGTCGGTTTAATGCTTGCCTGATTCGCAAATGCGGGCAATTCTTCGTCGTACAAGAACCATTTAACAGTCGAATACGGCAAGCCCGGAGCATTTTCGAGAGTGATGTTCAAATCCGTTGTAATAACGGGTTTTACGCGCGGAGCAGCTAATTCTTCCACTTCTAATGAAACAACTGCGTCAATGCTGCAATTTTCTCCGAAATACACACGAACCGTGTAAGTACCTGCTTGTTTGACTTCTACCGAATTTGCCGATGTATAGCGATGACTGCGTCCGTTGCGATACCACAT
>JBPOJO010000325.1:0-3531 GCA_052033485.1 Bacteroidota bacterium
ATTATTTCCCCAACATTTGATTGATAAATGTGAGCAGTCGTTGTGTCATTTATATTTTGGGCGTGCGAAAAAGACCGAATGCTCAAAAGCATCAGTATTATTAATAAGGCTCTCATAGTAAAAGGGAGAATAAGGTGTTTTAACAAAAAGATTGCGAAAAACATGCCAAGAATTTTATCGCCTGACATACCGCTGCCTCATTTTGAAAAAAAACGGGAATAGCTGCTAAAATAAACTATACGAATTTATTTTGTAGCATTTTGATTATCAAACTAATAATAAAAAAAAATCGACTTTCAATCCGACTTCGTCATAAAAACAATAAGATTTCCCAAAGCCGATTTTTATTATAAATTGTTAAAAAACCTTATTTGTAATTCTTTTCTCCTGCTTTGACAGAAATTTCCAACCGATTTTCCGCCGGCGGAATAGGGCAATCGTAAGCCGAATTGTAGGCGCAATATGGGTTGTAGGCGCGATTGAAGTCAATCACTGTGTTTGCCCAATCGCCCCCCTCCAATTCGAGATAACGCCCCGCACCGTAAGTTTCTGCACCCGAAGTTGCGTCGGTAAAAGGCAGGAAAAAGTAATTCGCATCGTCAACGGGCTGCAAAACCGTTAAACGGCAATCCTTGTCATCTATCGTAAAATCGGCATGCGCAAAACGCCTGAACTCCCGAAGCTTTCCGGTGCTTGTTGCCAAAGTGAATGTCTCCGATTCTTTGAGCAAAATAATGCGCGCTTTGACGGCGTATTTTTCATCAAGGGGAAAATATTTTAGTCCCGTGAAAGTTTCGCCTTTCGGAATGGGAGATTGCGCACTTCTGAAAAATTCATCTTGCTTTTTGCGCAAATCCTCCGTTGTTTCCGATTTTTTTTTTGAAAAAGTAGGCAACAATGTGTAATAAATGACCGAAAGTAAGGCAAACGCAAAAATTACAGCGACAAAAAATTTAATTTTCATCTTTTTTCTTTTTTGATTTTAAAAATTCCATCAACAATGCCGCTAAAATTGCCAAAACTGCCGCATTAGAAGCAAACATCGTTATCAAATTGCCGTTTTTAAAGGTTTCGGACTCAAAACGAAAACTGATTTTATGCTTGCCCGCCGGAACTTCCAAGCCTCTGAGCACATAATTGACGCTTTTGATATCCGCCGTTTTGCCGTCAATGTCAGCCTCCCATGCAGGATACCAAATTTCGGAAAAAACGACAAACCCCTCTTGCGCCGAGTTCGTCTCATAAATGAGTTCATTCGGTTTGTAAGAAATCAATTTGATGCTTGCGGTGCTGTCCGTCGCAAAGCTCGTTTTAGAAATTTTGTTGATATTTTGGTCAAAAATCGCTGTTTTTCTCAAATCTTCCGTGCCCAAAAATTTAATTTCTTCATCGGGCGTGTTGACGGCTTTCAGATTTTGGACAAACCAAGCATTGCCGTAAGCGGAAGTATTTTGAACCACATTTTTTGCCGAACCGCCGAATTTAAAATATTTGGTGTTCAGCATATTTAAAACTTTCATTTTTTCAAAATCAACATGACCGTTTTTGCGCAAATCATTGATGCTGTTTTCGGTTTCAGCTTGCAAATAATATTCAATCAAATCTTGGTAACGACGCATTTTGACGGCAAAATAGCCGCCCACAGACTTGTGATAATAAGAAGTAACCGCCTCATTGAAAGGGTTGAGCAAATTGATGACCCTAAAATTAGGCTCTTGGTCTTTCAAAATAAGTTTGTCTGCATCGCTTTCCGCAAAAATTTCGCCCGAAGGACTTTTGGAAAATGTGTCATAATTCAAATACCTTTTGCCCACAAACCACAAATCGCCCACCGTCAAAACGGCAATTAAGGCGAAGGCATAGACAGAATTAAATTGTTTTCGGACGGCAAAAAACAAAGCCGTTGCCGCCAAAGTTATCAAAATAAAACTGCGCCAAGCGGAAGAACGCGCCAAAGAAATGCGGTCGATACGCAAAATTTCAGCCCCTTGCGCCCCTAATTGTTCATCAACGGGAGCGGAATAATTGAACATTCCGGCAAACATTGCTGTCAAAAAAGCCACGCCTGCCGTGAGTGCAAAGGCGATATAAATATTTTTAAATAAATTTTTGTCGCCCGTGAGCGGGTTTTCGGGTTTATCAAAGCCTGTTTCCAAGATTTTATTCATTGCCATTGCCGCCGCAAGCACCATGAGCATAATGCTGATGCTCAATGCCATCGAAACAGAGCGAAATTTGTTAAAACCGGGCACAAAATCATACAAAAAGTAATTCAACAATTCAAAATTGCGCCCCCAAGCCAACATAACCGTTAAGGCAAAACCACCGCTAATCCACCACAATTCTTTCTTTTCGGCGGTCAAAAGTCCTAAAATGAAGAAAAAACAAATAATTGCGCCCGCATAAATTGGTCCCATCGTAAAAGGTTGGTCGCCCCAATAGGTCGGCGCGGCAACGGTTTTTTGATTGCCGATTTGACTTTGAACGGCTTGATAAAATTTCGATTTTTCGTCTAATTCCTCTTGCGACGCGCCCCCGTAAAGCATCGGAATCAACAATGTTAAAGTTTCGCCTTTGCCTTGACTCCAATCAAAAACATATTTTTTGTCCAATCCGCCTTTGCTGCCTTTGTCTTTGCTCTCTTCATTTTGCAAAACAGCCCCTCCGCGTGTCGAATAGGGCGTATATTCGAGCGTTGTCATTAATTTTCCGGCATTTACGGCAAAACCGGTAATGACGGCAGCAGCCAAAAATGCCGTTATTTTGATGCCTTCTGCTGCTTTTTTTGCCCTAAATAAATGCACTAACTCGCTCAAAACAAACAATCCCGCCACAAATCCGAGATAAAAAGTGATTTGAAAGTGCGCGGCTTTTACTTCGAGTGCCATCGCAAGGGCGGTTAAACCGCAGCCGAGCAACATTCGCCCGTTAAAAGCCAATCGAATCCCCGCCAAAATAAGGCAACCGTAGCTGACTGCCCACAATTTTGTAACGTGTCCGACTTCGGTTAAAATTAAATTATAGCTTGTGAGCGCGAAGGCAAGAGCTGCCGTCAGCGCAATCAAACTGCGAATCCGAAAACTCAATAAAAGGATATACATACAAATTGCCGAAAGAAAAAACAAATGCGCTCCGGCACTGTCAGACAAAAAACCCTTCAATACTTTTTCGAAAACGGGAATGATACCGTATTGAAATTTCGGATAAAAAATATACGCCGGCATACCCGAAAACATACTTCCCGACCACATCGAAACTTCTCCGGTTTGCTCCTCGTAGTGTTTTATTTCTTGAATGACACCTTTGTAATTCAACATATCGTCTTGTTTGAGCGACAAGCCGTCAGTAAATTCGGGTTTGAAAAATATAAATGTAACCGCAAAAATAACTATGATGCTAATGATGTGCGGAAGCGAGTTTTTGAGTAATGTTTGATTCATTTCGGAAATTTTGCTCAAAACAAGTAAATTTTTGTCGAATTTGCAAAAATTGATGTTGTAAAATATAATTTCGGGGCTTGTTTTTTAAAAA
>JBPOJO010000542.1:0-3720 GCA_052033485.1 Bacteroidota bacterium
GAATGTAAGGTCGCAAGCTAAAGCTCGCGGTACAATTTTTGACAAACCGGCTAAATCGTTTCAAAAATTTAAACTATAAAATCATCAACAAAGATGCAAACATGAGCAATTTATGCGCAAAACTCAAGCGTGAAAAGTCTTTTTTTTCTTTGGCAAAACTTATAAATATCAACAGAAATGCCGTAAAAATACTTGCAAAAACGGCGGCTTGAATATTTATTAAGCCTTTTTCTAATCCCCAAAATATTACAGGAAATAAAAATAATGTAAAGATTAAGGAAAAAAAACGACTTACCCCCATGCCGCAGACGCTTGCAAGTGTTTTAATTCCGCTCGCTTTGTCGCCTGTTAGGTCTTCGGCATCTTTCAATATTTCGCGTGAAACCGATAAAAAAAACGCCGAAAGTGCCCAAAAAAGTACTTCCTGCACCAATATTCCCGAAAAAACTGTCAATATCAGCAAAGAAATCGCGGATAAACTTGCAATGATGATGTTTCCGAGTAAGGGGATTGATTTGAAATGTAAAAAGAATGGATAGGAATAAAAAAATAACAGCCAAAAAGAACAAAGACAAATGTAGATAAAGGCAGGCTTGTTGAAAAAAAGTACAAATAATGTTAAATGAATAAAAATCCCCGACGAATATAAAATTTTTCGAACAAGCGGCTTTTTGTCGGCTGAACGGCTGAGCGGTTTTTCGCGCTCATTTCTTACATCATTGTCAATATCAAAATAGTCATTCACCATATTGCCGAACCCGGCAATGACCGCTGTAAGAAAAACAACAAAAATGAAATTTTGAATTGATATAAAATCGCCGTAAAATCGCCGATACAACGCGCTGAGCAACAAAATCAGCAAAATCAGATTATTGAACCGAATGATTTGAAGCCAAAATAAAATCATACCTTTATTAAAAATTGAAAGGAGAGCAAAGCCCTCCTTACAAAAATGTTTCAACCAGCTATGAAAAAGCTTAGAAAATTCATACGCATTGCGTAAGCGTTTTCCAATCCAAATTTATTGCTTATTTGAAATTAATCAAATAGCTTGCCAAACTTAAAACTTTTCGGTGAATTAAAAAAATAATTGTCAATTTTTTTTCAATTTTTTTTTTGCCCTCGCTAAATAAACATTTTTTATGACATTTTTCATGCCGTTTAAATAGCTGAAAAAAAGATTTGCTTTTTTTTTCCTAACTATTTGTGTATTTGAAAAGCATTAACGAATTTTGCGCCGTTTTGTCTGATTGTTTAACTTAATAAAATATGAACAACCTAATCTACCTCATTCCTGTTTGCGGACTTATAGGCTTAGCTTATACGTACTTTCGCTCACAATGGATTGAAAGCCAAGACGCAGGCGATGAAAATATGCGAACATTAGCGGGCTACATTGCCGACGGTGCAATGGCTTTTTTGAAAGCAGAATGGAAAGTTTTAAGCTATTTTGCCGTCATTACCGCAATTTTATTGGGATTTTCGGCAACTACAGTCGAAAATTCGCACCCCGTAATCGCTTTGGCATTTCTTTTCGGGGCGGTTTTATCGGCATTAGCGGGCTATATAGGCATGAAAATCGCTACAAAAGCAAACGTAAGAACGGCAAATGCGGCGAAAACATCTCTTTCAAAAGCACTTGAAGTATCGTTTGCGGGCGGTTCCGTGATGGGTATGGGCGTTGCGGGTTTGGCTGTTTTAGGGTTAGGTTCGCTTTTTATCCTTGTTTACAAATACTTTGTCCTCGATACGGGCGCGAGCGCGAACGGCAAAGAAATGGAAGTGGCGTTGGAAGTATTGGCGGGCTTTTCACTCGGAGCTGAGTCTATTGCCCTTTTTGCACGTGTGGGCGGCGGCATTTACACAAAAGCGGCTGACGTAGGAGCGGATTTGGTCGGTAAAGTTGAAGCGGGTATTCCCGAAGACGACGTGCGCAACCCCGCTACGATTGCGGATAACGTTGGCGACAACGTTGGCGACGTTGCCGGTATGGGAGCTGACTTGTTTGGTTCGTATGTCGCAACAGTGCTTGCAACAATGGTGCTCGGACGCGAAATTATTTCAAAAGACGAATTCGGCGGCATCGCTCCGATTCTTTTGCCGATGGTTTTGGCAGGTTTAGGCTTGTTATTTTCACTTTTCGGAACATATTTTGTTCGCGTCAACAACGATGATGACGATGTTCAACAAGCCTTAAATCTCGGTAATTGGAGTTCAATTATTTTAACGGCTTTGGCATCGTTTTTCCTTGTTCAATGGTTGTTACCCGAAACAATGAATATTCGCGGAGTCGAATTTACTCCGATGGACGTTTTTTATGCCATCTTAACCGGCTTGGCGGTAGGCACATTAATGAGCATTATCACCGAATATTATACGGCAATGGGGCGTCGCCCGGTGCTTTCGATTGTCAGACAATCCTCTACGGGACACGCAACCAATATTATCGGCGGCTTGGCGGTCGGCATGGAATCTACCGTTTTGCCGATTTTAGTCTTGGCAGCGGGCATTTTTGGCTCATTCTATTTTGCAGGTCTTTACGGCGTTGCGATTGCCGCTGCGGGCATGATGGCGACAACCGCGATGCAATTAGCGATAGATGCTTTCGGTCCGATTGCCGACAACGCCGGCGGAATCGCGGAAATGAGCGGTTTGCCCAAAGAAGTTCGCAACCGCACTGACAACTTGGACGCGGTAGGCAACACGACTGCCGCAACGGGTAAAGGTTTTGCGATTGCTTCAGCGGCTTTAACTTCTTTGGCATTGTTTGCGGCTTTTGTAGGCATTGCGGGAATTACCGCAATTGATATTTACAAAGCAAATGTTTTGGCAGGTTTGTTTGTCGGTGCGATGATTCCTTTCATTTTCTCGGCTTTGTGTATCTCTGCCGTAGGGCGCGCTGCAATGGCAATGGTTGAGGAAGTTCGCCGTCAATTCCGTGATATTGAAGGTATTATGGAATACAAAGCGAAACCCGAATACGAAAAATGCGTCGAAATTTCCACACGTGCCTCTATTCAAGAAATGATGCCTCCCGGCGCGATTGCAATTATTGTTCCGATTCTTGTCGGTTTTGCTTTCGGACCCGAAGTTTTGGGCGGACTTTTGGCAGGTGTAACAGTTTCGGGTGTTTTGATGGGAATTTTCCAATCCAATGCCGGCGGAGCTTGGGACAATGCCAAAAAATCTTTTGAAAAAGGTGTTGAAATTAACGGAAAAATCGAATACAAAGGCTCTGACGCACATAAAGCCTCTGTTACGGGTGATACTGTCGGCGACCCTTTCAAAGATACTTCCGGACCGTCAATGAACATTTTAATTAA
This sequence comes from Bacteroidota bacterium, assembly GCA_052033485.1. Taxonomy (GTDB): domain Bacteria; phylum Bacteroidota; class Bacteroidia; order Cytophagales; family Bernardetiaceae; genus JBPOJO01. The sequence continues at coordinate 3,324 of JBPOJO010000542.1, forward strand.
ATTGATGTCAATCGTTTCTTTGGTCATTGCGCCTTATATTTCGGTGAAAGACCATTCAAAATCAGCAGAATCGCAACTTCTTCCCGAAGTTAAAAAAGAAATCGTTATCGAAAAAACGATTAAAACAACGGAGAAAAAATAGGTTTAAGCAAAGAAATCTTATTGCTTTGAATAATTTTTTTAAAACTAACATTTCTTCCGGAAATGTTAGTTTTTTTGTGTTACCCCCTCGCCCTTGTATTTTTCTTTACAAACGATTGTTAAAACTCAAACCCAAAAAAGAATTTAGGTAACAGATTTAAATCTTATGCGTATTGGGTCTGAATTTTCCAAATTTGTGCGCTAAAAGAGCCGAAAAATGCAAAAACCACCAAAAAATTGCTGTTTTTTTGGGTGG
>JBPOJO010000336.1:0-10598 GCA_052033485.1 Bacteroidota bacterium
GTTTTTACGCGCTTACAGTTTAGTTATGAAACCGAAAAATTTGGCACATTTTTAGCGGGCACGGAAAACACTTTTTTTAATTACAACGGCGACCAAGCTCATCAATCAAATATAGACCTAAACAGTACATTTACGCCCAATACAGAAAATCAAATCACACCTGCCACTGCTTTTTTTGCCCTCGCGCAACATCATTTAGTGTGGAGTAAAGCATTTTTTGCGCAATATATGTCGCCTTTGTGGTTCAAAAAATTAAGTCTAACGGCGGGTCTTCGTTTTGATGACCAAAGTTTTGATTACACAGATGTTTGGGACGAAAACAGAATAAAATCAAAATCTTACAGCCGTTTCACGCCTCGATTTTCGCTTGTCTATGCACTTTCACGCAATTTTTATCTCAAAGCGATTGCCGGTCGCGCATTTCGTTTGCCGTCTTTTTCGGAGGTTTTTGCTGCGAATACTTTTGCGATAGCTTCTAATATCAACCAACTTTCGCCCGAAACAGTAACGACTTATGAATTAGCGGCGGATTGGAAAATTCGCCCTCAAATCACATGGCGCGGCAATATTTTTTATACCGATTTTCAAAATTTAGTAGCGTACAGCAATTCAAACAATGCTTTGGCGACAAATGTGTATTCTCAACGCACGGGCGGATTTGAAACGGAAATTGATTGGCAATTCGGCAATTTTTCGGGCTTTATGAATGCTCATTTTGTCAAACTTTTTGGAGAAGAGGTTTTGGACAAAACGGTCAGCGAGATGACTACGCTCACTTGGATACCTGCGCATGTCCTCAAGGCGGGCGTGGTGTATCAGAGAGAAAAATGGTATGCAAGTTTGAACGGAATGTATCAAGGAGAGGTAAAACGCCGCGACAGCGACCGTTTGCCTGTTTCGTATAACGGGCGCGAAGTGCAAACAAGCGATTATCGCCCTGCCAATGTCCCTGCGTGGTTTTCGCTCAATGCAAGGCTGAGTTATCGCGCTTTTACAAGTGTAGAATTTTCCGTGCAGGCAAATCACGCTTTAAATACCGAGCGGTATTTATTGAAAACTCTTTCGTATCCGTTTGATTATCAAGCATCTAAAAGAATGTTGTTGTTGGAGGTGAGAATGACGTATTGATTTTTTGTTGCCATTTTGTAACAATTCAGCTCCTCCACGTACAACGGACTTCAGTCCGTTAAATTATTATGCAAATTTTAACGGACTGAAGTCCGTTGTACAATTATGCGAATTTTAACAGACTGAAGTCCGTTGTACAATAAAAATCAAACAAGGTTGCCGAAGAATCAATTTTGGTTTTGTTTTTGCGAGAATTAAAAAAAAAACTACGTGTTATATAGATGCTAAAAAGCATAACCGGATTTGTTGCCGATATTTTTTCACCCGAAACGCCCGCGCGCACCTATGCTGAGGAGCAGGAGCGATTCGCCCGAAAAGTTGCTTTGACGGGCGGAATCTTGTGTCTTTTTGCTTTTCTGCCGTATATTGAAACCGATTCTTTGCTGTATCCCGACATAAAAATCCTTTTTTGGCTGCGCTTGGGTTTAACATTTGTTTCGATTTTGGGCTTGTTTTGGTTTTACCTGCTAAGAAAAAAGAAATATTCGGCGTACTACGTTACGATTTTTGTTTCCTTTTATTTGTTGAATGCCACCGGTATTATCACAGGGCTGACGGGCGGAAATCCTGCGTACATGGGCGGTTACAACTTTGTTTTGATGTGCGTTGTCGTGTTGAATTTACCTTTTCGATGGACATTTTTTCTCTTTCAAACATCTGTAACTTCCTTTGCAATAAGCCTTTACCTGAGCGAAAAATTTAATTTCTCTGACCGGCTTTTTCAATACAGTTTGCGCGATTTGATGACGGTTTATATCACGGCGCAAGTTTTTTCTTACCTTTTTTATCGCATCAGGAAAAAAAATTCAAATCACGTGCAAACTTTGCATGAGCAAAATATTCTCATCGAACAAAAAAATAAAAACATCGAAAGCAGTTTGCGCTATGCACAAAAAATTCAAAAAGTAATTTTAGAAAGCAGTCCCGAGGAGGTCGAAAAATCAGATTATTTCTGCCTTTATTTGCCCAAAGACATTGTTTCGGGCGATTTTTACCGAATTTACCACCGTACTTCCGAGCAAAGATATTTTGTTTTGGGCGATTGCACGGGGCACGGCGTTCCGGGTGCTTTTTTAACAATTTTGGCGGTAAATGCGCTTGATACTGTTTTTTCGGACAAAAATGACATTTCTCCGGCAAACGTTTTGCAAAAATTTGATACAATTTTGCAAACCTCACTCGCAAGCGATTCCGAAAATGTTGATGACGGGATAGATTCGGGCATTATTTTGCTCGATAAAGCGGCAAAAACAGTGTGCTTTTCATCTGCCAAAATTTCGCTTTTTTTGTGCCGAAAAGGAGAAATTCAAAAATTTAAAGGGGCGCGCTTTTCTTTAGGTATCAAAAAAAATAACACTGAAAAAACTTTTTTGCAAGAAAAAATTCAGCTCGAAAAAGGAGATATGCTGTATATTTGTTCAGACGGTTATGCCGACCAAATGAACGAAAAAAAGAAGAAATTCTTGCTTTCCGAATTTACAAAATTGCTCAACGAAATTTCCGTTCTGCCGCTCGAAGAGCAAAAAAACATCCTTTTTGAAAAAAACAGGCGATGGCGAGGCAATATGACACAAACAGATGACATCAGCGTCATCGGCATAAAAATTGACTGAAAATTGCTTTATCGCCTCAAAATAAAGCCTGCGCGCAAAAAAATTGCGTGCAAAAATTCGCCCGCTTCGTTTCGCTGACGAGTTCGGTATTCAAGTCCGGCTTCCGCAGTGAAATTTTTTGAAAAAATATGACCTAATCCCGCATACATTCGATATTCATTTTTTAGTTTGATTTCTCTGTCCATATTTCGCAAAAATTCTGTATTTAAATTAACATAAAATTCCTGAATATCAGCCTCCAAACCGCTCAAAGGAATTTGAAAACCGGACTGAAAACGCAATCTCGGTACAAGTTTGGTAAAAAAGAAAAATTTTTCTTCAATAAATCGCTCCTCAATGCGCAAACGATTGTAAAAACGAAAGCCCGTAAAACGATGCAAAGTCGAAAATTGCTGCCAAAGTCGGTTTTCATACATTTCTCGCGAAGAATTGGGTTCAGAAACGCCGCTTAAAAATCCTGCCGCGAAACTTGTTGCGGGCGTAAGTTTGACAGAAAGGCTGAACTGCGCGTCAAATCGAATAAACGCGCCTGCTCCGCTTGGTTTTGCCTCATCGCGCATTCGCAGCAAAGGCATTGCAACCGCCTGAAAATCACCTTTTTTGCCAATTTTCACATTGTAAAAAAACATCGGAAACGCACCCGTGCGAAATTGATTTTGTCCGAAGCAAAAAAAGGAATAAAAAAATAATGGCAAAAAACTACCAATAGACCGCAAAAGGGTGATTTTGTTCGATTTTTCTTGTTTTGTAAACATTTCCGAATTTGTCTAAATTAATTTCAAAAAAACCCTCTTCTTGCTCTGAAAAGCCTTTTAGCTCAATTTCAAAACCCGTAAAATTTTGATTTTCAAGAAATTGCAGTTGTATTTTAATGATTTTAAACTTAAAAAAAAGTTTGCGAAGTGCCGTCTCAATGAGGGCTAATTTTTCTTTTTCCAAATCTTTTTTTTTCACCTCAACTTCCGTATCGTAAAACTTTCCGTTTTCAAAAAATTTAACACTGTTTTTCTTTTCCCGAAATTTGAATTTTGCTTCATAAAAAACAGAATCCGAAGTTTTTTCGCGGTAATATTTAATTTTTTTTATGTTTTGAAAATTTTTCTGCAAAAAATTCAGCGCGTCGGACGGAAATAAAACGGGGCGAATCCGCTCCTCTTTCTCTGTTTTAGTCAATACGCTTGGCTTATCTTGCGCCGATAAATCGCAAAAAATCAGTAAAAAAACGACACTAAAAACCCATGTTAAAAAAAATTTCACACTTATTTTCATTTTGCACATTTGTTAAACAAATAAAATTGCCCTTTGAGTCCGCCGAAAACCGATTTTCTGCCCGCAACATTTGGAAAGTAATTTTTTTTTTGCAAATTTGAGAAAAAAACATCACATAACGGCATGAACACACAAGAAAGACCTCTTTATCGCGAATTGCAATCGGGGCAAGTGTATTTTGACAGCCGGCGCGTTACGAAAGGCGGAATTTTTTTTGCCCTGAAAGGCGAAAAACGCGACGGACAAGATTTCACGGAAGATGCCCTCATGCGCGGCGCAGCCGTTTGTTTTGTCCGAAAAACGCCCGAAACGCTTGCTTTAGCCGAGAAATACCCTAATTCAAAGCTCATTTTTACCAATAATCCTTTGCACAATTTGCAAATTTTGGCAAAAGAGCGGCGTAAACTTTTTAAAAATCCGCTCGTTGCCGTTACGGGAAGTAACGGAAAAACGATTGTCAAAGAATGGCTTTTTCAAATTTTATGCAAAAAATACTATACGTTAAAAAGTCCTAAAAGCTATAATTCTCAAATCGGTGTGCCGGTTTCAACTTGGCATTTGCGCCCCGAATTCGATTTGGCAATTTTTGAAGCAGGGATTTCAAAGCCGGGCGAAATGCAAATTTTGGAAAGTCTGCTCCGCCCCGATTTAGGAATTTTAACGAATTTAGGCACGGCGCACGATGCCGATTTTGCCTCAAAAGAGCACAAATTAGCCGAAAAATTGATGCTTTTTAAGTTTACCAAAAAGTTAATTGTTCGCGAAAATATTTATTTTACCTATAAAAAACGTTTTGAAGTCCTGAACAATACCAAAATTATTACTTGGGGAGAAAGTGACGAATGTCAATATGTGTTGCATTTTTACGCCAAAAGTAAACAAGATTTCAGCGCGGGGGAACCGATTCGGCTCATTAAATCATTCAATTTTGAGGGAACGGACACAAAAACGGAAGATTTGTACTGTTTGTTGATGAAAAAAACCGACATGAGTTATGTCAATTTCAAACTCCCTTTTTATGATGCGGCGAGCATCGAAAATGCTTTCAGCGCACTGATTTTATGCGTCGAAGAGGGTTGGTTGAAATTTTCGGAGGTCGAAAAAGCGATTTCTTGCCTTAAAACAGTGGAAATGAGGCTGCAATGTCGCGAGGGTGTGAATAACACGCTTATTGTTGACGATGCTTACAACAATGATTTTGCGGGACTTGAAATTGCTTTGGACTTTATGATTTTGCACGCTTCGGGGCGTAAAAAAACGGTAATTATCACGGAACCGGAGCAATTTTACGAAGAAAAAAGCAATTCGGCGGCAATGACGGAGGAGCTTTTGCTTGCAAAAAAAATTGATAAAGCCTTTATAATCAGCAACAAAGAATCTTTTGTTTTTTCAAAAATCTCCTGCGAAAAATTCATTTCCGCAGAAGATTTTAAGCATTATTTTGAGAAAAATAAAACGGCATTTCGCGACGAAATTATTCTTGTCAAAGGGGCGCGCGAATATACGCTTGAACAATTGACTGAATTTTTTCTCCTGCCGCATCACGGGGCGACTTTGGAGGTGAATTTGAATGCGATAGCACACAACTTGCATTTTTTTCGCTCGCTCCTTGCGCCGCACACGGCTTTGATGTGCATGGTCAAAGCCTCCGCTTACGGCAGCAGCTACGAAATTGCGCACCTTTTGGCGTATCACGGCGTTGATTATTTGGGGGTTGCCTACACGGAAGAGGGCGTTTTTTTGAGAGAATCGGGCATTGTTTTGCCGATTATGGTGATGAATACTTTTCCGGAAAATTTTGCGCAAATCACGGAATATAATTTGCAACCGAGCATTTTCAGCACGGAAGTATTGCGACAATTGGGGGCTTTTTTAAAAGAAAGAAATGCTAAAATTTCCGTGCATCTTGAATTTGACACGGGCATGAAAAGGCTTGGTTTTGAGCAAAAAGATATGCCGGAGTTGGTAAAATTAATCCAAGAATATCGCGAAAATATTGATGTTTCGGCTTGTTTCACTCACCCTGCGGCGAGCGACGATGAGGCTTTTGACGCATTTACGCACCATCAAATTCGCGAATTTATCGGTTTTACGGATACGGTCGAAAAAATATTGGAGCGCAGGGTCAAAAAACACGTTTTGAATACGGCGGGCATTTTGCGTTTTCGCGCTTATCATTTTGATATGGTCAGGCTTGGAATCGGGCTTTACGGCATCGAACACGCCTTAGATGATTACGGAAAACTGAGGCACGCAGCAACTTTAAAAGCCTCTGTTTCGCAAATCAGAGAAGTTAAAAAAGGTGAAAGTATCGGCTACGGGCGCAATTTTATTGCGCAAAAAGATATTCTTGTCGGCACAATTTCCATCGGATATGCCGACGGTTACAGCCGCTGTTTCGGCAACGGAGTCGGCAATGTTTTTTACAAAAACCGCCTTTGCCCCGTTGTGGGCAATGTTTGTATGGATATGTGCATGGTCGACCTCACGGGTACGGAGCCTGTTGAGGGCGATAAAGTGATTATTTTCGGCGAAATTCCTTCCGTGAGTGATTTGGCTTGTTCGGCAGGTACTATTGAGTATGAAATTCTTTCGCAAATCGGCAGTCGGGTCAAAAGGGTATTTTTTGAAGAATGAAAACACATCTTTAGGGTGTTCGCGGGAAGAAGTATTTTTGAATTAAAAAAAAAATTTCGACTTTTGCGTTTTAACGGTGCGTATTGAAATGCGTCGCAAGGATTAATCGGAGAGCTTTATTGTTAAAAATATTTTTTTACCATGAAAAATTTCGCATTTCGGCTTATTATGCTTCTTTTTACGTTCTTTTTGTCTGTTCCGATTTTTGCACAAGAAAATTCGGTTGAAATTCGCGAGAAAAGGATTGATTTCGGCGAAGTTACGGAAGGAACAGTGGTCGAAAAAACTTTTGAAATCATCAATCGGAACGAAATTCCCTTGATAATTCACGACATCGCCGTTACTTGCGGCTGCACCGTTCCGGAATGGACAAAAGAACCCGTAAAAATGGGTGAAAAAAAGCTCATTAAAGTTCGTTTTGACACGAACGGAAAAGCGGGGCGACAAAATAAGAGTATTACACTCTTAACAAATGCTAAACAAAGCAAAATTGCATTACTTTTAACCGGAATTGTTTTACCTAAACCTTAAAAAAATGTTATCTCACACGCCTTTTACATTTTTTATCCTTTTCATCACGATTGCGGCAAGTTTGCTTGCCTTTTCAAATTTGGGCTTTCAACGCAACATGATTTTAAACCCGTATTTGACTCTGCACAACAAGCAATATCACAGACTTGTCGGTTCGGGCTTGATTCATGCGGATTATATGCACCTTTTGTTCAATATGTTCACTTTTTACTATTTTGCACAAGTTGTAGAAATCCGCTTTTTAATCATGTACGGGCAAACAATCGGGATTGTGTTGATGGCGGCTTTATATTTCGGGGCAATCATAGCGGCGAACATTCCGACGATGCTCAAATATAAAAATGTGCCGAACTATAATTCGCTCGGCGCATCGGGCGGCGTTGCGGCAATCGTTTTTGCAAGTATACTTTTCGACCCTTTGAATAAAACCTGTTTATACGGAATTATTTGTGTGCCGGGCTTTATTTTGGGTATGTTTTATGTTGTTTATTCTTATTATTCGGACAAAAGAAGTGCTGACAATGTTAATCACTCCGCTCACCTTTACGGCGCGATTTTCGGTTTTGTGTTTCCGATTTTGTTCAAACCGGCATTGATAATTGAATTTGTGCAAAGATTGGCAATGTGGTAAAAAAAACATTTCACTACGAAAATGACCTTACACGGGAAGCCGAAGTTGATTTATTGCTCGGCTTCCTCGATGATTTTCCGGTGCGCGGCAACAAGTGGTTTAAAATGAAATACAACTTGGCGGAATATCGCGAAGGACAATACGACGCACTGCTGACCTTTGGCGGAAATTATTCAAATCACCTTTTTGCCGCAGCGCGCGCAGGGAATATTTACGGATTTGATACGGTAGGAGTTGTGCGCGGAGTTGAACCGCAGCTATATAATGGAACGCTTTCCGCTTGTCGCGATTACGGTATGAAATTGCATTTTGTTTCGCGTGCGGAATATGCGCAAAAAAATGATGAAAAATTTCGCGATTCACTTTCACAAAAATTCGGCAATGTATATTTTTTGCCGGAGGGCGGCTCCAATGTATTTGCCGTGAAAGGAACTTCTGAAATTTACGATTATTTTGAGGAAAAATTTGATTTTGTTTGCCTTTCGGCAGGCACAGGAGGGACGGCTGCGGGAATTGCACTTGCGGGAGAAGAAAAAAATTTCAGAACGGAGGTTTTTTCTTCCCTTAAAAACGGCATTTTTCTTCAAAAAGATATTCATAATTTAGCAGAAAATTACATGAGAGCCTTTTTTCAAAAAAATACAGGTTTAGAACTCAATAATCTTCACTTACATACCCGTTTCGACTTCGGCGGCTATGCAAAATGCCCGCCCGAATTGACATATTTTATTGAAAATTTCTATAGTGAAACAAATATTTTGACCGAAAAAATATACACGGCAAAAATGCTGTCGGGTGTATTGACTTTATTGCGTGAAAAATATTTTCCCGCAGGGAGCAAAATTTTAGTGCTCTTGACGAAGGGAAACGAACGCAGCGATTTTTAAAAAATTTGCCTTAGAATTGCGCCTGTTTGTAAGTAAGTTTTGTTATTCGCAAAAAATTACCTTTATTTTTGAATGATTTGTAAAATATTTACGGTATATTTGTCGAATTTCCAAAAAAAATATTTCGATTTTTTTTTGTATATGAATTTTTTGCTTTAATTTGTCGCAAAATTTAAAAGAACAGTTTCTTATGTCAGCACCAAAAGAAGCAGAATTGCACTATGACGGTCAAGTTTATAAATTGCCCGTAGTAGTGGGGACAGAAAACGAAGGAGCTATTGACATTTCAAAACTTCGCGATGTGTCCGGCTTGATAACGATGGACTTGGGTTACAAAAATACCGGTTCGACGACAAGTAAAATCACATTCCTCGACGGCGAAAGTGGTATCTTGCGCTATCGCGGTTATGATATTGAAGATTTAGCCGAAAAAGCTGATTTCCTTGAAGTTTCGTACCTACTTATAAAAGGCGAATTGCCGACCAAAGCCGAATATGAAAAATTCAGCCGTGAAATAACCATGCACACTTTGGTTCACGAGGATATGCGCAAAATTTTCGATGCTATGCCGACGGGTGCGCACCCGATGGGTATTCTTGCAACGATGGTTTCCGCACTTTCGGCTTTCTATCCGCGCTCACTCGACCCCTATCGTCCGTCACATGAAGTTGATTTGACGATTGTTCGTTTGATGGCAAAAGTACCGACGATTGCAGCTTGGGCATTCAAAAACTCTACGGGACATCCTTTTATGTATCCGGACAATCGTTTGGATTATGGCTCGCGCTTCCTTAAAATGATGTTCGGAATGCCGACCGAAACTTACGAAGTCGACCCCGTCATCACTGATGCGTTGAACAAACTTTTGATTTTGCATGCCGACCACGAACAAAATTGTTCTACGTCGACCGTTCGTATTGTCGGTTCTTCCTTGGCAAACTTGTATTCTGCTGTTGCGGCGGCTATCAACGCCTTGGGCGGTCCTTTGCACGGCGGTGCTAATCAGGAAGTTATCACGATGTTGGAAGAAATTAAAGCCTCCGGCATGACGACGAAAGAATACATTTCGAAAGTAAAAGACAAAGACACGCCGCAACGCTTAATGGGCTTCGGACACCGTGTTTACAAAAATTTCGACCCGCGCGCCAAAATCATTAAAAAGGCTTGCGACGATATTTTGCAACGTTTGGGCGTAAATGACCCCTTGTTGGATATCGCAAAAGAATTGGAGGAAGCGGCTTTGACGGACGACTATTTCGTAGCACGCAAACTCTATCCGAACGTGGATTTCTATTCCGGTATCATTTACCGCGCTTTGAATATCCCGACGAATATGTTCACGGTGATGTTTGCACTCGGTCGCCTTCCCGGTTGGATTGCACAATGGAAAGAAATGATTGAAATGAAACAACCTATCGGTCGTCCGCGTCAGGTCTATATGGGTATGACACAACGCCGTTTTGTCAGTTTTGACGAGCGCAAATAATTTTTGCGACTTTTAACAGAAACCAATAAGGTCTTGACGACTTTATTGGTTTTTTTTTGTCAAAAGCTGTCCGAAACCGGAAGCCTGTTTTGCCTGTCGAATTTTTTTGACGAAGAAACTGATAATATTTTGTTGCACATGCTTTAATTTTTTTTCAAAAAAAAACTAACAGGCATGTTCATAAAAAATTATTCCCTTTCGTATGATAATTTCGTACTTCTTTGTAGTACGATTTTCCAAAATTGTGCAGGCGAATTGGATTTGCCCGCCGTTGCTTGTGTCCCCCGCTGTTGCTTGTGTCCTCACAAGCGACATGCTTTGCTAATTTTGCGAGGACACAAACAACGGTGAGAATATTACTTTCCGAATTTTCCGAAAACCTCTTTGAGCAAATCACTTGCTTGCGCCGCAGGTTT
>JBPOJO010000428.1:0-7444 GCA_052033485.1 Bacteroidota bacterium
ATCTTGCCGGCTAAATATAGCTGTTTTAGGGTACAAGTTGATTACTTACAGTACGTTTTTTGCCAACAAGTTCAATAATTACAACTAAAGAATGAAGGCACGCAAAGCTAAAAAAAGAGCAGGGGAGAATTTTTCTACCAATACACAACGCCTGAAGGCATATTTTGTACCGTCAGTAGGCAGAAAATCGCCGTCACAATTTACCCAATGTTTCGTTAGGGACTGCATATTTTTGCCTTTTTTCCAAATCCTTACCTAAACTGCATTCCCTAAAGGGCGGTATACAATTCGACATAGATTTTTAGTTTGTAAAAAAACTGTTTTTTTTCAAAAAATATTTGAAAAGAAAAAAACAAAATGATATTTTTGCCGCATGATAATCAACTTTTATGCGTGAGAAAGCGGCAAGATTGCTAAAAAACTTAAAAAATTACTTCGGTGTCATCTTACAAAATTTCGGCAACGCAATTTTGTTTTTGAGAGAAAAACATCTTTTACCACACAAAGGCAATGTCCTTGCCAATCGCATTTTGACCGCTTTTTGGCTGTTTCCTGCGGCAATTTTTTTCATTTCCGTCATTTTTATACAATCTCTGACGCATAATCTTTTTGGGTATTTCGGTGATATTCCGAGCATGAGTGAGTTAGAAAAACCCAAAATCCTCGCCGCTTCCGAACTCTTCACGGCTGATAAAACGCTCATCGGGCGGTATTTTCTCGAAAACAGAAGCCCTGTTCGCTACAATAAAATTTCACCGAACGTTGTTCACGCGCTTTTGGCGACGGAAGATGTGCGTTTTTATGAACATTCGGGCGTTGACCCGCAGGCTTTTTTCGGAATTTTAATTTCTTTTGTCGGCGGCGACAAGCGCGGCGGAAGTACGATTACGCAACAATTAGCTAAAAATTTATTCAAAACAAGGAAAAAACGCGAATTTACCGGCAAATTTGAGCTAAATCCGCTCGTGATAAAACTAAAAGAATGGGTTTTAGCCATTCGCCTCGAAAAAACTTTTACCAAAGAAGAAATTATTACTCTATACCTCAATACCGTTGATTTCGGCGGAAACTCTTTCGGTATCAAAACAGCCTCTAAAACATTTTTTAACACTGCTCCCGACAGCCTCAGCATTACACAAGCCGCAACTTTGGTCGGTCTGCTCAAAGCAACAACGACCTACAGTCCCATAAAAAACCCCGAAAATTCACTACGCAGGCGCAATATTGTGATTTCACAAATGGCAAAATACAATTATATTTCTCAAAAACTCGCCGCGACATTAAGCAAAGAAAAGTTAAATATTCACCTGAATTTTGAGCAAGCCGAAAACGGTGCAACGGCGTATTTTGCCGGCGCAATAAACAATTTTCTTAAAAATTGGTGCGCTCAAAACGGCTATGACCTTTATACAGACGGTTTAAAAATTTACACCACGATTGATTCGCGCATACAAAAACACGCAGAAGATGCAGTTGCGGAGCAAATGACGGCTTTGCAAAAAAAATTCTTTGAACATTGGAAGGGAATGAACCCTTGGGTAGACAGGCAACTGAAAGAAATTCCGAATTATATCGAAGAAGCTGTCAAAAGGACGGAGCGTTACAAAGCTTTGGAAAAAAAATTCGGAAAAGGCAGCGATAAAATAGAAGAGGAGTTTATGAAACCGATTCAAATGAAGGTTTTTTCATGGTACGGCGTGCGGGATACGGTTTTATCGCCGGTCGATTCCGTAAAATATTACAAACATTTTTTGCATCCGGGGTTGATGGCAATGAACCCTTATGACGGCACGATTAAGGCTTGGGTAGGCGGTATAAATTATGATTTTTTCAAGTATGACCACGTCATGCAAGCCAAAAGGCAGCCCGGCTCAACTTTTAAGCCTTTTATTTACACGGCTGCAATCGATTCTTTCGGCTATTCGCCTTGCGACAAATTGCCCGACAAAGTCAATACTTTTATCTATGAAGAAAATGGCGAAACGAAATATTGGACTCCGCGCAACGCCGATTGGCTCAGCATAGGCGACAGCGTAACTTTGCGGCATGCTATCGGAAAATCTATTAACACGATTGCGGCGCAACTCACCGTAAAAATCGGTTGGAAAGCCGTTGCTGACTATGCGCGGCGTATGGGAATTACAAGTCCGCTCGACGAAGTGCCTTCTATCGGATTAGGCTCAAATGAGGTTAGTTTGTACGAAATGGTGGGCGCGTATGCTACTTTTTTAAACCAAGGTGTTTGGACAAAACCCTTGTTTATCAGCCATATAGAAGACAGAAACGGGCGGGTAATTTTCCGTTTTAAACCCGAAAGGCGGCGCGCGATGAGCGCGGAATCGGCTTTTTTGATGACGTATATGTTGCAAGGCTCGATTCAAGAACCTTACGGAACATCGGGCAGGTTGTATTCTTACGGCGTTTTAACCGGCGGAAATGAAATTGCAGGCAAAACGGGCACTTCCTCATCACACGCAGACGGTTGGTACATGGGTTTGGTGAAAGATTTGGCAACCGGCGTTCGTGTCGGCGGCGACGACCGCAGCATACATTTTCGCAGCGGCGAGCAAGGGGAAGGCTCAAAAACGGCACTTCCGATATACGGCGCGTTTCTGAAAAAGCTCTTGGAAGACCCAACTTCGGGCATTACGAGAAATCCCCTGCCGAAAGCAAGCGTACAAATCAGTAAGCCTTATTATTGTCCGACTCAGAAATATGTCATTGATACCGCAAAAATTCGCGGTTTGGTGCCGGAAGAAGAAATTGAAGAAACGGAAGAAGATGATATTCCTGACGCTTAATGAACAGCGCGACGGGTGCGGAAGAGTTTGGGTAACGAGTTTGAGAAATACAAAAAGGCATCATTTCTAATAAAAAACCGCTTACTGATTCAATACAAAAATATTATTATCTTTCCTTTGATACATTTCCGCAATGACGGGTACGCGAATAATTAATTTTTCAAAATAGCCTTCTTCATCAACAATCACATCCGGTTTCGCCTGCAAGATGATGTGCACAAGTTCGGTTAATGTTTCGTAATTATCGCTTTTTCCCCAATATTTTTGCGTGATTTGCCAATCTAAAAAAGGCGTAACAACGTGATTATTGAAATAAAAATGTCTGTTTTTTCCCAAGACAAGCATATTTTTTCCCTTAAATTCGGTTTGAACGGCTTTTGGAGGCTCAAAATCTAAAACATCTTTAAGAGGATTGATTTTTTGAATAAAAAAGACAGACATTAAAAGTGCGGAAACCGACAAAAATGCAATTTCTGCCCATACTTTTTTCCGAATATACCGAATCCATTTTGTGAGCATAAATGAAGCGGGAAAAGCCCAATACATTAAAGCGGCAGTTTTTTGATAATCAACGGACAGCATAAGGATTCCTGTCCAAAAAACCCAAAAAATTAAAATAAAAAAAACCGAGCCTTGATAACTTGTCAAGGTGCGCTGAATGAGGATTTTAAAAAATGCGGTAAAAAGCGGTAAAAATACAAGCAAAGTTAAGAGCAAAAACTCAATATTATTCCAACGCAGCTGAAAAATACTCTCCGACATCGGAATTATATAGTTAAAAACAAGATAATTTTCTTTATTTTGTTGAAAATAAAACAAAAAAAATGTCAGAAAAGGCAGAAAAAAACCATAAGATAACAGTGAAAAATGCCTTAAAGACATTCCGCGAAAGTTTGATGCCGCAAAAAGAAACCAAAGAAGCGAAAAAAACATCATCGAATCAAAAAGTGCAGAAATTGATGCCCAAAAACCGATTTTTAACAGTTCAAAATCATTTGAATTTTTATCGCCGTTGATAACAATTCGAAACGCAGGGAGAAGAGCCGTTTGCGCCAACATTTGAGGAGACAAAACAAAACATTCGCTTGAAAATGAGCAAAATAAGCTAAAAAAAAATGTCGGTACATAATTTTTCTCATGCAAAATTTCGCGGCGCGACATGGCTTGCACAAGTAAGATATTTTGCAAAATAAAAACCAAATTTCCCGCAAACAATAAACCTGTTTTGCTCGCGCCGAAAAGTGTAAAAAGCCCCCCATAAACCAAACCCGACAGGGGCGGAATACGCTCCCACAAATCGGCATACAATAAATCCCCCTTTGCCAATCGCTCTCCGACCGTCAACCACGACAATTCATCGAGCGTCAAAGTGTCGTCAAAAGATGACCACGTCCGAAAAATAATCAGCACCGTAAGAAAAAAAATAAATTTCAGCGGGTCATTGTCGCGAAAAAAGGAATACACGATACGAGGTTTTAATGGTAAAAAAAGCAGTTTATGAACCGCAAAAGCATTTGTCTTCTGCGGTTTTCCTTCTCGACTTCAATTTCGTTTGGGAGAATTGATTCACACAAAAACTAACAGTTTTCCCGAACTGTTAGTTTTAAATCTTTGACAATCAACTATTTAGAAAATGTAATTCGTCTCTCCAAAAGAAATACTTACAAGCATCTCGGTTTAATTTTAAGCATTACCATCCGAAATTTTTTCGGCATTTTCAGCTATACGCAATTTTTCGATAAATTCCTCAATGTCCCCTGCAAGTACCGCCGGAAGATTATAGACACTAAGCCCAATTCTGTGGTCGGTTACGCGCCCTTGCGGAAAATTGTATGTGCGAATTTTTTCGGAACGGTCGCCCGAACGAACTTGCGATTTTCTTTGCGAGGCGATTTCAGCCTGTTGCTTTTGCGATTCTAAGTCATAAATCCTTGACCGTAAAACCTTTAAGGCTTTTTCAAAGTTCTTAATTTGCGAGCGTTCGTCCTGACATTCGACCACAATTCCTGTCGGCAAATGCGTCAAACGAACGGCAGATTCCGTCCTGTTGACGTGCTGTCCGCCCGCACCTGAGGCGCGAAAAGTATCTTTTCTGACCTCATTCATATCCACTTCCACCTCCACATCATCTACTTCGGGCAAAACTGCCACCGACGCAGCGGAAGTATGTACGCGCCCCTGACTTTCCGTTGCAGGTACGCGCTGAACGCGATGTACGCCCGATTCGTATTTGAGTTTGCCGAAAACAGTTTCGCCGCTGAGCGACGCAACCGCCTCTTTCACACCGCCGGCAGAACCCTCATGAATATTCAAAATTTGAAACGTCCACCCCATTTTTTCGGCGTACCGCTGATACATTCTGAAAAGTTCTCCCGCAAAAAGTGCCGCCTCATCGCCTCCCGTGCCGCCGCGCACCTCCAAAATAGCATTTTTGTCATCATCGGGGTCAGTCGGAATAAGCAATTCTTTCAACTCAACTTCAATCGGCTCAACTTTCGGCTCAAGCTCCGAAAGTTCGGCTTTTGCCATTTCTCTGAAATCAGGGTCTTTTTCTTCTTTGAGGATGGTTTTCGCACTTTGAATATCCGAAAGTATTTTTTTATATTCTTCGTATTTTACGACGATTCGGTTCAAGTCTTTGTACTCTTTGTTGAGTTTTCTGTATTGAAGCAAATCCGACACTACGGTAGGGTCAGAAATCATCTCCTTGACGTTTTCGAAGCGATTTTTTATTTCTTCTAATTTATCAAGCATGTCGCGCTGTTATTTAATTTGGGCTAAAGCGAAATTTTGAAACAAAGCGCAAAGATATGAATTTTTGAAATTTTTTTACCTTATTTCAGAAAAAAAAATCAGGGCTTGTTCATAAAAATAAATCTGATTCTCTGTGAGCATCTTGCTCACAAATGAGGCAAGCAAGATGCTTGCAATACTTTCGTCGTTGAGTCTTCACAAGCGACAAAAATCTGCCGCATCACAAGGTCGTTTGTGAGGATACTAACAAGGGCGAAAAACTGACATTTCTTGAAAAAATGCTCCTTCTTGTGATGGTGAAAAAAATATCAAAAAAAAGCATTTTGTCGTTTTTATCCGCTGTTTGATGCCGCAAATAGTAGTTTTTCGCCTAAAAATTGCTTATTTTTGACCGATTTATTTTTCAAAAAACAATTTTCGTACAAATTTTGCCCAAAATAATACAGGCGCGATAAGAAAAATAACCGCCATAAAACGCCTTTTTCGACATTATTTTCATCTTAATTTCTGAAACAATGAAAACCATTTCAAAACAACTTCTAATTTTCGGGCTATTTATCGGCTTTTGTGGGTTCTTTTCCTGTCATGTCTACGCACAAAAAGGGAGAATTTTAGGCATTTTGCTTGCCGATACAGATGCACCGCAAACCGGTAAAGGGCATGCTTTGAATTCGGAGAGAATCGCTGCCGAATTAGATACTGCCGCCGCTTTTGCATTTGCCGAAAAAAAAATTATTCGCTTAAAAACGAAAGATTTAACTCTTGTTAATCTTCAAAATGCTTTCTCTGAATTGAACATTACCGAAAATGATTTTTTGATGTTCTATTTTTCGGGCAGCGAATACATCGGACGAGCGGGGCGAGGCAGCGATGTTCATTTCTTGCAGTTGCGCGATACTGCAGTTTCACTGCTCGACATTCATCAAAATTTATCCGCTAAAAAACCGCGTTTCTTGTTTGTTTTGGCAGATTTGTGCAATCAATTTTTTGACAAAGGGAATTTTGCTTTTAAGCCCGAAGCGGCGAATCGCGAAAGGTATATTTCACTTTTTACGCAGGCAAAAGGCAAAATTTATGCTGTTAATCACATTCCGAGACAACAAACCGACGTTTTTGTAACGGGAAACGGCACTGCTTTTACCAACGCGCTCATTCAGGCGATACACGAATTGATAAATCCGCAGGCAAAATGGGAAACCGTTTTGGCGAGGGCGAGATTTTTTGCTGTCAAAAGCTCAAACGGCAATCAAAATCCACTCTCGGAGATTCAAGTTACACAAGACATTAAAGGCGGAACGTACAATTTTCACAGCGAGGATAAAATTTCTGCAAAAGATGTTAAATTCAATCCGCAAGTGAATGAAGAAAGTAAAAAAAGCGGTTCTTCGGCTGCTTCTACCTCCGCAAAAGATTTAGGAACAGAAGTTCCCGCGTATGAAGCGGAGGAAAAATTGGCTGAAATCTCACCGGAAAACCCTGAAAGTATGCGTCAAGGCACTTTGCAGCGTGTCGAACAGTTGCAAAACAGTCTTTCCGCGCTCGTTACTGCATCCGATGAACTCATGCTCGAAAAAATTCTTTCGATGTTTAAAGACCAAAACAGAATGATAGAAATTTCGCACCTGCAACGCGGCAAATCGCGTGCAAAACCCAAGCGGTATTTGGGTCGATTGATAGACAGCGGCAAGGGGCAAAGTTTGCAAATTAATTGGTACAAACCGACGGAAATCAGCGAAATGCAGGACGACGGCGAGGGAGGATTCAAAGCCTATGCGACTGTTTATCAAGAGTTTAAAAGATTTTCCAAAAAAGGCGCGCTGCTCTACGGAGACCGCACAAGCAAGAAAATTGAAATTTTTATTAAAAAAATCGGAGAGGATTGGAAAATT
>JBPOJO010000430.1:0-4045 GCA_052033485.1 Bacteroidota bacterium
GCAAGCTAAAGCTCGCGGTACACTCGTAGCGGGAAACTCTAAGTGAGTAATCGGTTTAAAATAAATGATTTAGCACGATTACTCAGTGTTTTTTCATTTTTTTCAAATACGCTTTTTCAGCCTCAGAAATTCCGCGTCCTGCGGCAATGACGGAAATAAAAGGTGCAAAAAAAATACCGATAAATGGGACAAACATGAGCAAAAATGTAAGTCCGCCCGTGCCGACGGAAAACCAAAAATGTCGCCAAACAATCGCATAGCGTGCGGGAATCGTTTCGCCGTTAAATTCGTTCCGCAAATCAATCGCGGAAAAACCGATAAAATACCATTCCGTAAGAACTGTTAAAATTGTGCAGGGAATGGACAAAATCGGAACGATTAAGCCGATAAAAATGAATAATAAGCTCAGCGAAATTTCTATAAACAAATTTAACAGGCTGATAAATAAGCCGATAACAAAACTTTTCAGAAAATCACCCCATCGAAAAGGCTGCTCATGCAATTCGGGCTGTTCAATGAGTTGCACCTTTTCTGCCAACAAACCCAAAAAAGGCGCGCAAAAAATATTCATGCAGGTTCGGTAAGATTTCAAATAGAGGAGCAAAAAAATGCCCAAAATTAAGATTCTCGTCAGCCAATTCCCATTTTCCGCGAACCAACTTCCGGCGTATTCTCGCGCAATGTAAGCCTGAATTTCGCCCGTTGCCCAAGCCGAAAGTTGCCAATAGGCAAAGGCAAGGAGTAAAAAAAGCAACAAACTGATAAATGCGGGAAGCCAAAAATACTTCCAAAGGCGATGTTTGTTCGCAAAAGGAAGCGCGGCGGCACCGTGTTTGACGGAATAACCAATTTCTTTCAACAATCTCATGTTCTTTTTTTTTTTTAATTTAAAAACTTGCAACTAAATTCGCAAAAAAACAGTATATTTGCAAACGCTCGGAAAAGAAATTCGTGATAACAATTACATACACCTTTTGAGGGTGTTCGGATTTAAAACTCCGATTTACTTTTAAAAGCAGGCTTAGTCGCAGTTTTTTTATTTTTCCGAAATAACATTAAACAAGAAAAGATATGATTTTCGACAGATTTAAAAAAATTATTGATTCGGAATTGAATGATTTTCTCAATAATCAAAAAGATTCCGCAAAGAAAAAAATCAATGAGGACGAGGACGTTACCTACGGCAATGTAGACGAGGAATATGACCGTATGTTTAACAAAGAAAAAGAGCAAAAAGCGCAGGAAGATGCCGTCAAAAAGGCTTATTCTGACCGCGCAAGACCGCATTATGCTGTTTTGGGATTGCCGGCAGGAACGAGTATGGAAAAGATTAAAGAGCAATACAAAAAACTCATTAAGGAGCATCACCCCGACAAGCAAAGGGACGCGCAAAAGCAAAAATTTGCACTCGAAATGACGCAAAAATTAAACATTGCCTATACTTTTTTTAAAGAAAATCCGCCCGTCAAATAAAAAAATGTACATTTGCACAAAAATCGCATGACGCTATGATGTCCTTACTGTTTTTTATTTTCGTTGCGGGTATGGCTGCTTATGTAGCCAATCAACTCAACGACCCTGTTGTTTTGGCTAAAGTCAAGAAATTTTTCAGAATTGGCACTAAAAAAGCCGATGAATTAGCCGGAAAGAAAGAAGATGACCCCGTTAAATTAGCGGAAGCAAGCATCTTGGAGTTAAAAAAAGACCTTGCCGAAAGCCAAAAATCGCTCTCGGAGGTGAAAGCTTTGACCATCAGAACGCAAAAAGAAAAGGACATCGCCGAAAAATCTTGTAACGAGTTGGAAACAAGGGCAATGGACACTTTGTTGAAAGGCAAAAACGGCGAAATGCCCGAAGCCGAAGCCGAAAGACGTGCGATGATGTTGCTCGACCAAAGGGAAAAAATTATGACAAACGTCAGAGTGGGTGAGGAAAATATCAAACATTACCGCGCAATGTTGCAAAAATTAGAGGCAAATAACCTCAAAATTTACGAGCAAGTGAGTGAATGGGAAAACGAACTCAAAACACTCAAAGCGCGCAATCGCATGAATGAAGCCTCCAAAAAAATGCACGAACGTTTGACAAAAATGGACGACAGCAATACGCAAATGTTGATTGACAAAATGCGTCAAAATACCGAAGAACAGGAAATTCTTGCGCAGGCATACCAAGAAATTACGCAGCCTTTGCAAACCAAAGCCGATGATGAAGTTGATAAAATTCTCGGTTACAAAAGTACGGGGGCGATGGAAAGTCTCAATCGTTTGAAATTAAAATTAGACGAAAGTATTGCCAAAAACAGCCTTGAAAACGGCGATTTGACAAAAAAAGAGGAAAAAATCGAAACGCCGCCGAAAAACTTAACACCGCCGGCAAACGAAAATCAACCCGAGAAAAGGTTTGAAATCAAAAAGGAAGGCGGGAGTATTGACAAGCCGGACAGTCCGGACGAAAAACCCGATGCTGCCGACAAAAAAATTAATTTGTCGAAAAAAAGCGGCGACCCTGACTTGGATTTAGGCATGTAATTAAAAAAAACGAAGAGTTTTGTTAAGAACTCTTCGTTTTTTTTTGAAAGATATTCCTGAAAATTTAAAACGAAATGTAACGCAGCCTCAGGCGGCGAAAACGCAGTTTCACATGTCGATTTTTCAGAAATTAACCTTTTCTGTTAGCCCGTTTAGTTTTGTTAGCGATAGAGCGCGACTTTTTCTTTTTGCGAACTTCGGTAGGGGACGGTTTTTTTCTTTCACCTTTCTTTTCCTTCTCATCTTCTTCGGTAGAGTCGTCAGATTTCACGACACGATTCTTGGCAGGAATCGAGTCTACAAACTTCATTTTCGATACTTTTTTGCCCGAATCATAAGCATATTGCAAATTTTCCTCGTCAAAAGTTTTGAAAGTGATGGGTTTAAATTCGTCAATCGCGACCGTAACGTCAAATTCGTCGGGGTTTCCGGATTCAAGCGCAAGTGCTTTTTCGTCAACAACAAATGTCGGGCAGGAAGGGCAAAAATAGCCCGCCGAAGAAACGACACTTTTAATTTCGCCGTTTTTGGTCGCATAGACCAAGTCTGCGTAATTTTGTTCTAATGTTGCGTTGCATTTTGGGCAATCGCGAACGGTCATTGTGTATGATTTTGAGTAACCGAAGTCAATATTTCTCCTTTTGAAGGACGGAATACCTGTTTCGGACGACAAAGTTTTTTCTTTTTCAATTTTTTCATCTGCTTTCAAGCCGGTCGAAACCTCTGCTTTTCCTGCTTTTTCGGACGAGCCGAAAATTTTGCTTAGCCAACTCATTTTTTTATATAATTTGTGTTCATCGGAAAACCGATTTTTTTTTAAGCAAATTTTTGTCAATTTATTGCCGTTTATGTTCGGCAAAATAAATTTTGAACAAAAAATGACTGTGTTGAAGATTTTTTTTAATCAACAACATCGCAAAAATAAAAAAAAACTTTCAAATAATAAGGAATTTGCCCTAAAAATTTTTGAAAAGGGAATATTTTAGCGCGATAAGGTCAAATTTTAAGCCCGAAAAGCCATAACCTTCTTCTTCTCCCGCGCCACTTTTTTCCAAAATATCAATTTCTTACTCCGTCAAACCGTAGAGTTGACAAACCAAAAGATTAATTTCTCGGTTAGTTTGCGCTATTTTTTCGGCTGTTTCCGCCGCCGCCCGCCGCTCGGAATTGAAATTTTCTTCCCATTCGGCTTTTTGTTTCAAACTAAGTTTTACCTTTCTTTTTTCTAATTCTGTCAAAAATTCCTTATACGACAAATTAAACCAAGATTTTAATTTTGCAGGCAAAAATTCAGTACAAAATTCTCTTCGAAATTTTCGTACTGACAACTTCGGAAATCTTTGATTTGTTTTTAAAAATTAGCTTTTTTGCGCAATTCGGCACACACAATACTTATTCCCTTTCGACTCATCATTTCGTACTTTTTTGCTGCACGATTTTCCAAAATCGTGTAGGTGAATCGGAATTTTGCTCGTTATTTTACTGCGATTCTATCACCCGAAAGGGAATAAGTT
>JBPOJO010000095.1:0-1819 GCA_052033485.1 Bacteroidota bacterium
GAAAAACTACGCAAAAAAATTTGAAAATCAAAACTTAAAAAGTGCCCTGAATGATTTGAAAATAAAGTTTTATGCTCTTTTTTTGTTTTTTTGACTAAAATACTCTGTAATGTAAGATTTTATGAATTTAACAAAAACTGTTTTTAGAGAGAGACCCTTATTTTTGCATTATTTATTTTCTAATAACCACTTTTTTTCGGCTCAAAATGTGTTCATTTTCTCCCCGTTCAAAAAAAAAAATCAAAAAAAAATTGATTTTTTTTTATATTCATCAAATTCTTTTTAGATTTGTCAGTTACAGATAACGATGTTTCACATTTTTTTTATATTTGCTTATGCTGAATATGGTTCTATTCGGTCCTCCGGGTGCCGGAAAAGGCACTCAGAGTGCTAATATCATTGAAAAATACAACCTAATTCATATTGCTACGGGTGATTTATTGCGTTCAGAAATTGCTGCCGGTACTGAATTAGGAAAAAAAGCTGAAGGAATTATGCGACAAGGTTTGCTTGTTCCCGACGAGGTTGTCATCGGAATGATTAAAAGTAAATTTGCCGAAAACAGAGGAGCAAAAGGGTTTGTTTTTGACGGATTCCCGCGTACCATTGAGCAAGCAAAAGCTCTTGACGAACTTTTAAATGACAATAAAGCACCAATTCGCGGCGTTGTAGCACTCGATGTTTCCGAAGAAATACTCATAGAAAGGATACTTGAAAGAGGGAAAACTTCCGGCAGACCTGATGACCAAGACCGAAAATTAGTTGAAAAACGTGTAATTGAATACAGAAGTAAAACTGAGCCGGTGGCAAATTTTTATGCCGAGCAGGGAAAATTAAGAAAAATTAATGGTGTCGGTAGTATTGACGGTATTTTTGAGAATATTTCATCTGCCATTAATTCTTTTTCAGAAAAAGTCAACAGTTAATTCAACCTATATAGCGGCAGGATTGTAAATTTTTTTGCAATCCTGTTTTTTGCTGTATTTTTGAATTGATTTTTAACTTATTATGCAGAGGTTTCAAAAAGCCTGAAGGTTAGTTCTTTTGCTTCAAAGGCTCATTTTTCAAAACTCAGCAACATTTTGCCTTTCCGCAAGCGTGTTTGTTATTTCATAACTTTACTTATTCGAAAAAAATGTCAGTTGCCATAGAAGAATCATGGAAAAATCGTTTGGAAAGTGAGTTCAAAAAAGTCTATTTTGAGGATTTGATAAACTTTGTAAAATCAGAATTTGCTTCGGCAAAAATTTTTCCGCCGGGTAAGTTAATTTTTAACGCATTTGAAAAATGCCCGTTTGAAAATGTTCGTGTTGTGATAATCGGTCAAGACCCTTATCATAATGAGGGACAGGCGGACGGATTGAGTTTTTCTGTTCAAGACGGTGTGCGTTTTCCGCCCTCATTGATGAATATTTTTAAAGAAATACATGACGATTTGGGTATTCCGATTCCCGAGTCGGGTAATTTAGAACGATGGGCGAGTCAAGGGATTTTGATGCTCAATGCTGTTTTGACAGTTCGCGCAAACGCGCCTACATCGCACCAAAAAAAGGGTTGGGAACAGTTTACTGACAAAGTAATTGAAGTGATTGCAAAGGAAAAAGAAAACGTTGTTTTTCTCCTTTGGGGCAAATATGCTCAGGATAAAGGAAAAATTATTGACCGCAGTCGGCATTTAGTCCTTGAAGCTGCACATCCTTCTCCGCTTGCCGGCGGTGCTTTTTTTGGTTGTAAGCATTTCAGCAAAACCAATTTTTTTTTAGAAGAAAAAGGCTTAAAGAAAATTGATTGGTAAATTGTACCGCGAGCTTTAGCTTGC